>DAOVDY010000073.1 GCA_030669265.1 Desulfobacteraceae bacterium
CTAAGGACTTTACGCGAGCAATCTCTTCCTTATCATTAGGATTTCTAACCCTTAAGAAAATCCTTGCCAGCCTCACTTTAGAGATCTCATTATATTCTTTTAAATGTGTTTGGTAATATTTTTTTATATCTTCTTCAGTAATAACTATCTTTGATTTCACCTCATAATTTACCAACCGAAAGCGTTTAATCTCCTTTTTTATCTTTTCTTTATATTCCTTTAGGGTTACCCCATCCAACTTTAGATTATAAATCAACTCCTCCTGTGTAAAATTATTTTCCCTTTTTACCTTCTCAATTGCTTCATCTACATCCTTTGCTGTTACTTTTATTCCCAATTTAATTATTTGTTGTTCCGTTATTTTTTCATTGACCAGATTATCCAAAATAGCCCTGCGTATCTCATAGAATTCTTTCTCATTTTTTAATTGCAAATCCTTAGCGCTCAACCCAGTTAACCTTTTGATTGAGACATTAAGATCATGGAGGGTAATTATATCGCTATTAACGGTAGCTACAATTCTGTTCGTTATCTCGGCCAAGAGATACCCAGGAGCTAACGCAAATAAAATAAGCAGTAGCGTAAAAAGGATAATTAATTTAGTTGTTCTCATTAACAGCCCTCAGTTTATCTAACAAGGTGTAGTTGACTTTAATGAGATAAATATTCCTTAGTTCTTTAAGCCAGGCTGTATATCGTCTTTCCACTGCTTTATTAAGAAGCATATTTTCTATTTCACCCTCTACCTCCAAAAGATCTTTTACTCCTGGTGGCTCCCTTTTGAGGACTTTTATAATGTGGAAGGCGTAGGGGGTTTTAATGATGTTGCTCACTTCACCAACAGGTATTGTAAATATAATATCAGATAGGGGAGAAGGAAGTATATACTTGCCTTTCCAGTGCAAACCATAATCTCCACGAATTCCAGATCGCAGAGATTGTTCCTTAACTAATTCTTTTATGTCTTCTCCCCCTTTAAGGCGGGCGAGAAGAGCCTCGGCCTCTTTTCTCGTTTTAGTAACGGCATGCACAAATTTGGACCTTGAAGGATGCAAGAAATCCTCCTTCCTCTCCTGATAGTAAGATTTTATCGCATGGTAAGAAATAGGAGGCAGAGACGCAGTTTGCTCCTTTACAATCTTTTTAATTAAAAGATGTTTGCTGAATCTCTCTTTCCATTCATTATAATCTATGCACCTGGATAGAAGCATTTCATTAAAGCTATTTTCTGGATAATCCTTGACAATATTCTGTATAGCCTTTTCCAATTCAATCTCAGTTAAGGCAATGCCATTTTCTTTTCCATATTCAAGCACGAGAGAGTCATCCACAATTCTATCTATAAACTCATTAATAGATGACCATACTGCCTTCTGAGGAACTTTATTTTCAACTGAGGCAATGTGTACTTCTCTCTTTATATCACCCACGGTAACTACTCGATCTCCTACTCTGATAACAACAGCTTTATTTGATTCTGCCGTGGGAGAGCAGGCTGATAAGGTAAAAAGAAGAAAGAGGCAAAAAAATAGAGAAATAATATATCTTATAATATTGATATTAATCATAGATAAATTTATAAAAAATGACATAACTTATTTAAATTACACTATCATTATGGGAAATGCAAGAAGAATTTGGATCAATTTTTTACGGTATAGTGATCAAATTTATTTATTATCTCCTCTGCCTCACCAAGGATATCAAGGGGTCCCTTTTTCTCTCTCACAACCTTGAGTTTTTGATCGGATAAGAATGAGAAATTATTCGGATGACTGGAAACTAAGTCAACCAAGCCAGATGGTGATAAATGGGTATCCTTGGAAAAGGAAAAGATCATATAATCTTTTTTAATGTCTAACACTGTTGAGCCAATTTTCTTCAGTCCTATCTTTATCTTAATAACAGAGATAAGGTTTACAACCTCTTTGGGCAAAGGTCCAAACCTATCTTCAATTTCCTGTACCATCTCCTTTAATTCATGTTTCCCTTTAATGGAAGATAACCGTCTGTATATATCCAACCTGACATCACTCTCCTCAATATAGCTGTGAGGAATAAACACTGGTAAATCAGTATGTATCTCAGGGAATATCTCTTCTTGCCACACCTCTCCCTTTAGCTCCGCAATTGCCTGTTCTATGAGTTTTAGATACAGCTCATAGCCAATAGCCTTTATATGACCTGATTGAGAGAAACCAAGTATGTTTCCACCCCCTCTTATCCTTAAATCATTTAAGGCGATGTTGACCCCCGATCCTAAGCACGAAAAATCCATCAAAACCTTTAGTCTTTTCTGGGCATCTCGTGTCAAATTAGAGCCATCTGAAATCAGGAGATATGCATAAGCCTTCACATTAGACCTACCAACTCTCCCCCTAAGCTGATAGATCTCAGCCAGGCCAAAGCGATCTACCTTATTAATTATTATAGTATTTGCTGAAGGTATATCCAGACCTGAATCTATTATAGTAGTGCACACAAGGACATCTGTCTCCTTGGCCAAAAATTTAATCATTGCCTTCTCTAAATCCCTCTCCCTCATCTGACCATGGGCAATGCCAATCCTGGCTTTGGGAACAAGCCTGCTCAATGTATCTGCCATTATCTCAATGGTTTGAACCCGATTGTAGACAAAAAAGATCTGCCCTCCTCTCTCTAACTCCTTTTCTATTGCATGAGATATAATATCTTCATCAAATCTGGAAACATATGTCTGAATAGAGAGCCTGTCAGCAGGTGGGGTCTTAATGATACTCAGGTCCCTGACCCCCATCAATGACATATGGAGGGTCCTTGGAATAGGTGTAGCTGTCATTGCAATGATATCAACCGAATTCCGATATTTTTTTAATTTTTCCTTGTCTTTAACACCAAAGCGCTGTTCCTCATCAATTATAAATAAGCCCAGATCTTTAAATATAACATCATCAGAGAGAATTCTGTGGGTTCCAATAATAATATCAATCTTCCCCAAAGATAAATCACGTATTACTCTTTTTTGCTCTGGCCTTGAAATAAAGCGACTCAGGGCAGCAATCCTGACAGGATAAAAATTAAAGCGTTTTGAGAAAGTCTGGTAATGCTGCTCGGCTAAAACAGTGGTTGGAGAAAGGACAGCTACCTGTTTTCCATCCATAACAGCCTTAAAAGCAGCTCTCATAGCTACTTCTGTTTTACCAAAACCTACATCACCACAAATAAGCCGATCCATTGGTCTGTCTGATTCCATATCAGAGAGTACATCGTCAATAACCTTGGTTTGATCTGTAGTTTCTTCATACTCAAAGTTTGCCTCAAACTCTCTATAGTAATTATCTGCCTTTGAAAAGGAAAAACCCTTGAGAAACTTTCTCATGGCATAGATTTTAACAAGACCCTTGGCTATCTTTTCTATTGACCTTTTGGCCTTCTTTTTTGCTAACACCCAAGATCTTCCGCCAAGCCTGTCTAATTGAGGATTCTCTTCATCTAAACCAATATATTTCTGGATAATGTTTATCCTATCTGCCGGGATATAAAGTTTGTCATTTCCCGCATATTCAATAATTACAAAATCTCTAATCCTGCTGTTGATCTCCATCTTTAAAAGCCCGCCATAGCGACCAATCCCGTGATCCTGGTGAACAACTAAATCACCTGCCTGTAATTGACTGAATTCTGTCCATGGGATGGCCTGAACCTTGTCTTCTTTTTTTCTCCTTTCTCCTCCCCTTTTTTCTCCAAAAATCTCATCTTCTATAATTATAATCAGGTTTGAGGCCGAAAACCTAAATCCTTGAGAGAGGTATCCCAAACAGATGTATAATCCTCTTTTCCTTTTAATCCGTGACCAATCAGGGAATATTTCTTTGACACTGATTTGATAATTGAGCAAGATTTCTTCTAGCCGTTCTGCCTGCTGTTGTGTTCTACATACGAGTACAATCTGATTTCCCTCATCAATAAATGTCTTAATTCTAGCTGCAACAGGGGCAAGTGAGACCTTTGGACGAGTGATATCCTGAGATTCATATTCCATGTCTGCCACAAGTGATTCCTTGAAATCGACTGCCAGTCCTTCCTTTTTAAAACTGGTGTTGACAGTAAAATCAAAAAAACAAATGTTGTGATATTCAGCAATGGTATCTTTCAGTTCTTTTATCTCGAGAAGGTTATTATCAGTTTGGGGAAAGGGTTTTCCTTTTTCTAAACACTCATCCTTAAACCTTCCCGTTTCTTTATTAAGCCTCTCTACAATAGACCTGGCTCTTTCAATAAAACTATCTGATTGAGTAATGCAAATATGACCTTCTTTGGGAAGATAGCTAAAGATGGTATCAAGAGAGGAGTAAAAATGTTGCAGCCATGCCTCAATACCTGGAAAATTCCCTCCTGATTCCAAAGGCGATGGAAGTCTACCCATTGATCGTGCACGTTTAATGTTTGAAGGTCCTAAAATGATTTCATTTGCAGGGAGAATAATTAACTCTTTTAAATCAGATTCTGATCTTTGATTGACTGGATTAAAGAATCTTATGGATTCCACACTGTTACCCCAGAATTCTATCCTCACTGGTAAATCATATAACGGTGGGTATAGATCAATAATGCCACCCCTTACAGAGAAATCACCTCTCTCCTCCACTAACGAAGTTCGAAGATAACCAAAAGCCAGTAATTTTTTTATCAAATCATCCCTGTCGATCTCCTCATTAATAGCTATATAGTCAACCGAGTTAAGGAGGATCTTTTTTGGCAAAAGACGACTCATAAGGGCCTCTAATGATGTAACCACAACCGCATCTCGCAACGTTGAAAGAGTATAAAGCGCCTCTATCCTTTGCCTTACCAATTCTTTTGGTGGACTTAATCCTGTGAGAGGTGAGATATCATAAGAAGGAAAAATGAATATTCTCCTAAGGTCTGGGGAAGGCCCATTATTCTGGTTGGAAAGAAAAAAATTCAGATCTTTGTAAAATTTTCCAGACTCCTCAGAGTTAGGGAGAACTATTAAAAAAGGATGGTCTACTTCAATAAGGAGCTGAGATAATAGATAGGCCAACGCGGAGCCAGTGATGCCAGTCACCTCTATAGGCCTTATCTTATTCTTTATTCCTTTCTTTAGGATATTCAGGTTATCTCTTTTGTCTGACATTATTTGTGTTTGTTGGGTTTGTTGTGTTCTTTGAGTTTGTTGCGTTCACACCTAATACTAGCGAAGCTCCGCCTCGAACCGACGAGTTGGTGGAGTAAATATCACATTACTTGAAGTGAATCGATGTTGGTTTCGTCTAACGTACTAAGGTTTCGCCTCTCGGCCCTGAGCCGCTCGAGGCCGAAGGGCTGCTGGTTTCGTATTACGTCAACCGTTAACCGATTCGAGCTGCGCAACCATTCGGCCTTGAGCTCATGGCCGAAAGGCCGCAACCATTCC
>DAOVDY010000150.1 GCA_030669265.1 Desulfobacteraceae bacterium
TTGCTAATTTTCAATTGATCTAAGGTGTATAGAGTACAACCACCATTTCTGCTTTTTCAGAACTCAAATTTCTTAGTTTATGAACGATGGATGAATTAAAATGGAGGGAATCCTCAGGGTCTAATACGGTTTTATTGTCCCCAACGGTAACCTCAACTTTTCCTGTAATAACATAAATAAATTCTTCCCCTTCATGCTGGTAACTTACCGATTTGTGATCGGAAACCGGATCTATAAAGACCTTAAAGGCCTTGAGATGTTTATGAACAGCATCTGGTGTTAATGTTTGATAGCTGTAAGCCTCTGTCCTTTCTCTAAACCCCTCTACTTTCCTTTTATCGGCTTTATCTCTCTCTTTCTTCAAGAGAACCCCACTATCTATTTCCAAGGCCCTTGAAAGCCGTAAAATAGTAGCAACCGGAGGCATAATAGCCCCTTTCTCTATACCGGATATATAATCGATAGAAAAACCTGTCTCATTAGCTAAGTAATCAAGGCTCAGCCCTCTATCAGCCCGTATATCTTTTAATCGTTTACCCATAGGCTTTTCTTTTTTTTGTTGTGCCATGATATTCTCCCCTAATCCTTTAAGTATAACGTTTTATCCTTCCTTTTCCTTTGTTTTCTTTATATATCTCACAATCTTATAAACAAAACTAAAAAGAAGGGTCGCACTAATAAGTATAATAAGATTTGAGGCAAAGAATGTCATAATAAATGAGAAGGGTTCATTAAGCTGGTATGCAGTATAAAGGAGGTCTATACCAAAAATTATAAAAAAAATAGCAAGAAATGCCAAGATGATCTGTGATACCCACCATGGAATAGGATTTTCCACTATTTATTACCTGGCTTTAGTTTTTTCAAAACAATAGTATCACACGCAGTGTAGGGATCGATTTCACCTTTCAGGATTAACTGAAGGCTTTTTTCAAACTCACCTGATTGGATAATTTCGTCTAAGACATCATGGATAATTTTATCCTTTATCATCTCGGAAAGGTCATTTCGGGCCTTTTCATAATTACGGAGGGATTGTATTTGTGCAGAAGATTGTAAATGCTTGTGATGCTTTTCAATTTCATCCAGGATTTCCTTCACTCCTTTATCAAATACTGCCTGGGCGGTGAGAATTGGGGGCTTCCACCCATCTTTATATCTTTTTTCATCCATCTCGATCATTAATCGAATATCATTTACCGTCCTGTCTGCTCCTTCTCTATCATCCTTGTTTATTACAAAAATATCCCCTATCTCCAAGATACCCGCCTTAAGGGCCTGAATATCATCGCCCATCCCAGGTACAAGTACTATAATAGTGGTATGTGCGCTCTGAACAATATCTATTTCATCCTGCCCGACACCAACTGTTTCAACGATAATACAGTCTTTTCCCATGGCATCCAAAACATCAATAGCACTTCGTGTCGATTGTGTAATGCCCCCAAAGTAGCCTCTGGTTGCCATTGAACGTATAAACACACCTTCATCCATGCTGTGACGCTGCATCCTGACCCTGTCACCCAATATAGCGCCACCGCTGAAAGGGCTGGTTGGATCTACTGCAAGGACACCAACAGTCTTTCCAGCACCGCGAAGGTGAGTCACCATCTGATCCACTAATGTAGATTTCCCTACGCCAGGTGCGCCAGTTATGCCAACTACATATGCCTTCCCGGTAGATGGATAAAGATCCTTAAGAACCTCCTTGGCTCCGGGGACATTATCATCAATATCCCTGATGAGCCTGGCAACAGACCTGATATCTCCAGATATAATTTTTTCAGCTATACTCATTTTAGAAGTGTTTATAATGTCTAAAGTTAAAAGAAGTTAAAAGCGTCTAAACTTAGTTGTGGGTTTTGATACTACTTACTCCTTACTCCCTACTGTTATGAATCCCTGGGCTTTACGTTTTCCTCAACCCAATTTACTACCGCACCTAAAGGTGTGCCTGGGGTAAATATTTCCTTAATTCCAATCTTTTTTAATTTAGGAATGTCTTCTTCTGGAAATATACCTCCACCGCACACCACAATGTCATCTGCACCATTCTCTTGTAGTAACTCTATCACTCGTGGAAAGAGATACATATGAGCACCTGCTAACGAAGATAATCCTATCATATCCACGTCTTCTTGGATAGCTGCCTGGACTACCTCTTCAGGTGTTTGATGAAGACCAGAATATACAACTTCAAAACCGGCATCCCTGTAAGCCCTGGCAATAATTCTGGAACCCCTATCATGGCCATCCAGGCCTGGTTTTGCTACTAAAACCCTGATCTTCCTTTTTTGATTCATACGATATTCCTAGCAGATGTTTGTTGTCTGTTTTTTATTTCCTTTGGGAATCCGAAATGGTAAAATTTATTGTCTACGCTATAGCATCTTTTAACTTTAATTCACTTTTACTAAGCAGAGCATCTTATTGTTTGCATTGTACATTAACGAGAAGGCTATCGGATGGTTATGATATTTTATCTGTCGTTCCAAGGCTCTCGGCCTGGTCTTTTCTAAGCCGTATCTGCGGGGGAGTCTTGCCCCCTCCGCATTCCCCTCGCCAAGCCCGCCTGAGGCGGGCAAGCTCGGGGCTGCGGTTTCCCCCGCTGACAAGTCGTGAAAAGGACAGCGGCCTTCCACCAGTCACTCCAGATAAGACTTCATAACCATCACTGATGTTGCAAGTCATTTGATACTCTCAGTAGTAACTTTAGCTCACTTCTATTTTTAGTCACTTTAGGCACTTTTTAATTAATAAACACCAGGATCTCTGTATATTCCAAAGGCCTCCCGGAAGACATCACATACCTCCTGCTCGGTGGCATATTCTTTAACGGCATCTATAATGAGATACATTAGATTATCATCTCTTTGAGTGGCCTCACCTAATTTCTCCAATGACTCTTTCACCTTTTTATTATCCCTGGTATCCTTAATCTGATTTGTCCATTTAATCTGATTTTCCTCTAATTCTGCCTCTATCTGAAGTATCTCTACAGGAAGCTCTTCTTCTGTTACATACTTGTTTACACCAACTACTGTTTTTTCTTTGCTGTCTATCTGTTTCTGATACTTATATGCAGCATCTGCTATCTCAAGCTGGGGGTAGTTTCTCTCTATTGCCGCTACCATTCCTCCCATGTCATCAATCTTTCTGATATATTCAAAGGCCTCTTCTTCCATATCTCTTGTCAGACGTTCGATATAAAAGGATCCACCAAGGGGATCTATGGTATTTGCTACCCCTGACTCTTCAGCTATTATCTGCTGGGTGCGAAGAGCAATGGTGGCAGCCTCTTCAGTGGGTATTGCAAGAACCTCATCTAAGGAATTGGTATGCAGTGATTGTGTTCCGCCAAGTACAGCGGCCAGGGCTTCTATAGCTGTTCTAATAACATTATTATACGGCTGTTGAGCAGTAAGAGAACATCCGGCGGTTTGCGTATGAAACCTGAGCCACATTGATCGCTGATCCTTTGCCTTAAATCTCTCCTTCATTATCCTTGCCCACATTCTCCTGGCCGCTCTATATTTTGCAATCTCCTCAAAAAAGTCCAGGTGTGAGTTAAAAAAGAAGGAGAGTCTCGGGGCAAAGGAGTCAACATCAAGACCCCTTTCCAGTGCCGCCTCTACATAGGTTATACCGTCGGATAATGTAAAGGCAAGTTCCTGAACAGCAGTGGATCCAGCCTCCCTGATGTGATAGCCACTTATGCTTATGGGGTTCCACCTGGGAACTTCTTTTGTGCCAAATTCAACAGTGTCGGTAATAAGCCTCATAGAGGGTTTTGGCAGGCACATGAATGTCTTTTGTGCAATGAATTCCTTGAGCATATCGTTTTGTATGGTTCCACCTATTATTTCCCTGCGTATTCCTCTTTTTTCTGCCAT
>DAOVDY010000070.1 GCA_030669265.1 Desulfobacteraceae bacterium
TCAAATTGTGTTCAGGTAATGGGATCGTATGGATATTCTAAAGAATATCCGGTAGAAAAGTATATGAGGGATGCAAAGATAGTACAGATATATCTTGGTCCGAACGAGATGCTACAACAGCTTATCGGGGAAAGTCTTTAATCAACCGGTCTGACCTTTGATAGCCTCAATGCTAAATCCTCAATGTAAGATCGATTCTCAAGTTTTTGACTCCATGATTGAGGTATAGATTCAATACCTAAATAAGCTCCTGAGATAGCACAGGCCATTGCGCCGAGGGTATCCCTGTCGCCACCATGTAAGGTAGCGCAAAAAAGACAATCCTCAAATGATTTGGGATGGTGCAGAAAGGAGAAGAGGGCAAATGGCATAGATTCATGCACTGCAACCGTGCGACCAAGTTGCTCTGCTGCGAAAGATGGAGGGCCCTGCGCATTGATTAGTTTCTGAACACGTAGCATTTTTTCTTCTATCTGAGGGGTTATGGCGGAATCAATCAATGTATCCATAAATGCCTTATATGGGAATGCTTCCTTTGGATCAAGCTTCATTGCACAAGAAATAGCCCTTGCCTGGACTGCGGCACCGTCTTTACCCACTGGATGTGCATGGGTAACAGAGGCAGACATGCATGCCTTTTCATAGAGATCAGGGGAGTCGTGAAAAAAGAGTCCTACAGGAACAATCCTCATGGCAGCTCCATTACCAAGGGAACCTGTATTTCCAAATAAACTCCTCGCAGCCTCAGCATAGGTAATGCTTAACTGTTCAACCATTGAGAATATAGTTGGCGGTCCCGAGGCATAGCCCCGCCATGGCTCACGCTCATAGTTATATCTGAATGTTTCTCCCAGATCGTGTTGATCAAGACAACTCTTTTTTATAATAGATTCTGCAAGGCCAATGGACATGGCTGTATCATCAGTATAGCTGAACTCCTTTGATTTGTCTAACTGGATACAAAGGTCATCTTTTTTACGATATTGGAAGGCAAGTTCACCAATTGCATCGCCGAGAGCGCTACCAACCATACCACCAAGGTACTTTGTCTGGATATCAGTCATGTAATTCCATTTTTAATTTATTTTTTAGTTCATTTCAACAGGCGATTTGCAAATATCAACGTACACTATAATTACTTTTCCTTTCTTTTTTGTGCAGATTTTGATATTGGCGAACATGTTCCAAGATAAAGGCAAGGTTTTGCAATATCCTATACGTAACCAATCTTGATATTTCTTTTAATATTGCTCTTCAATAAATCAATAGAAGCCCGACTTTGATGATTGTATTGATAATCCTTGGACTACTTTTCGCAGTAATTGGCCTCATTGGTTGCATTTTACCTATTATTCCGGGACCTCCTCTCAGTTTTTTCGCCTTAATTATTCTTTCCTATGCCAAAAATTGGGAACCATTTAGTACAATATTTTTGATTATTATGGCAGGCTTGACTATAGTGGTTACTATTTTCGACTATGTGGTTCCTGCAATTGAGGCAAAAAGATATGGGGCATCCAAACTAGGTGTTTGGGGTTCAATTATCGGAATGCTATTTGGGCTTTTTATCTTCCCGCCCTGGGGAATGCTCATCGGCGCAATTACAGGAGCACTGGCTGGAGAACTGGCAGGTGGAAAAAAGGAAAAAAAGGCCTTGCGAGCAGGATGGGGTGTTGATCCTGTCTAATGCTCTATCACATTTTGTGCAGTCAATGGGGTTCACTCCATAGTTTGATCCTTAACAGTAAGAAAAGATAGCAAAGTTAGGGAAAGTTAGCTTAAAAATGATCGGAAACAGTAAGGTTATCAATAAAGGGAGAGGGTTTTACGGTTGGATAGCGCTGACAGGAGCGATGTTAGTGTATTTTACCACAAGTGGCACCTTCTTTTACTCATATGGCGTGTTCCTTCCAGCGATGTGCAACGAATATGGCTGGAGCCGAGCCTTAGTGGGTGGCGGGCTCTCCGTAGCTTTGCTGGCATTTGGATTGCCCAGTCCACTGATAGGGGCATCTATTGCTAGGTTTGGGCCAAGGGCTAACATAGTCTTTGGCAATCTACTTGTGGTCGTTGGGCTAGCCGGAATGTCCATTACTACAGAGGTATGGCAAATCTATCTTTTTTACGGTATTCTGGTGGGATTGGGAAGCGGCTTTGGACTGTATTTGACTTGTACCACGGTGGTCAATAACTGGTTTATTAGAAAGCGGTCCCTGGGAATGGGGCTAGTTATATCGGCAGGGGGCTTGGGCGGTTTTACCTTCCCACTCCTGGCAACATGGCTGATTTCCAATATCGGATTGCAAATGGCTTGGCTGGCCCTGGCTATAATACAACTCGCCTGCGCTGTACTGATTGGCGGGCTGATTTTGGTTAGAAACAGACCGGAGGATATGGGGCAGTTACCCGATGGCATATC
This sequence comes from Desulfobacteraceae bacterium, assembly GCA_030669265.1. Lineage (GTDB taxonomy): Bacteria > Desulfobacterota > DSM-4660 > Desulfatiglandales > B25-G16 > B33-G16. The sequence goes on from DAOVDY010000070.1 coordinate 2,420, forward strand.
TAACGCACATGCCAATGAGATAGAAGAGGAAAATGGTCATGCCTCACGGGTCTACCAGTGTCCCATGGATTGGCAAACAAGGCAGGCCATACGAAAACCTACCACTTGGTTAATCACAACCCTGTGTGCCGCCAACTTCTTGGCTATAGGCACGGTGACTGCGCATCAAGTGGCATATCTGAAGGATATAGGTTTTTCTCCCATTGTGGCAGCAATGGCCCTGGCCCTTATTCCGGGAATGAGCATATTAGGAAGACTGGGGTTTGGCTTTTTAGGGGTTAGGTTTGAAGTGAGGCATTTAGCTATTGCCAGCTTTATTATTCAGGTGACAGCACTGATAATCCTATTAACCAACAAGAATTTGCTCTTAATCTACATCTACGCTGCGCTCTTTGGTATCAGCTATGGGGCACTGGTTGTAGCCCTGCCCACATTCATTGGGGCATACTACGGGCGTGTCCATTATGCCCAAATCCTGGGACTTATATTTCCTCTGGCTATTATTGCTGAGTCCGCAGGCCCGATAATTGCTGGGGCCATCAATGACGCTATGGGGACCTACATACCAGCCTTTGCAATAATAACCAGTTTCAGCACGCTGGGGCTGGTATGTGCCATGCTCGCTTATCCACCCAAGTTACCTGAATGAGCTAAGGAGAACTTATCAGAATGTACATATATTGTGTACAACTCCTCCAACCCAAAAATATTGCTTTCTGCTGAGGCCGGAAAGAATTGAAAAGGCCAACAATTTTAGTATACTATCAGTAACTAATTACTGACCCGTTTTTCCCATTCCCACCTTTAAAAGCAAGTATAATTCACTAAAAAGCAAGATTAATTCCTCATAATTAGGTATTTCTTTCCATATATCTTCTACGCCTTCTCCTTACTATTGAGCTAACTATTTAGATCTAAGTATTTTTTACACAGGAATTTGTTCTTGTTTTTCTATTATAGCTATGCATAATATCATCAGATTGTTCGGGATTGGAATTTAGACTCTTAAATAGTTATTTACAAAGCGGCTACTTATCTAAATCGAGAATCATTATTTCAAACAGGATAAATTGGGCTCAAATTTTAATTGGCATATCTGCGTAAATTGTTGGATCGCTGATATATTTGATGAAGACAAAAAGAGGTATACGTGGTAATCTTCTGCAGTTTCAAGTGGGTATCCCATAATTAAATGATCTTCAAATAACAAACCTTAGAATCTAAATCCATGAAGCCTAAAAATATCGATGTAGAACACAGAAAACATCTCCGTATAAATGAACGATTACAGTTTAAAGTTAAGGCAGAAGATTTTGATGCTGTCACTGAGACGATAAATCTGAGTTGTCGTGGGGCATATTGTCAGCTGAATAAGTATATTCCCATAATGACTAATCTTAAGATATCCTTGGCGTTACCTTATAGTAATCAATGGAATGAATTTAAGTATGCAGAATGTAATGGAGTAGTGGTAAGGGTTGAGGAGGTTTTATCTGAAGCTAATGTGGGTGGTGTATATAATACAGCTATTTATTTTAATGAGATTGAGGAATCTGAGAAGGAGAAGATAGAGAATTTTTTCGAAAAACATTGACTTAAGGAAATAGGGATAGCCAAGCAATTCGATTATACATGGTTAGCCTGATTATGAATAAATAAGAAAACGAGAAAATTGTAGCTTTTAATTTAGAAATAATTATAAGAAAACTTTGATGAGCTACTTGTTGGGTTTTGATTAAAGAATCTTTAATAAAATTGATTTCAGAGCAGGCATTTTTCCTTTGACACGCAACTCTATTTTTTCTACACCTCTTCTGCCATAATCTGGAAAAAATATCCTGACACTTTGTGAAGGTTTGGCTGGACATAGTGTATGCATATCAATTGACATAACAGTGCCTATCCATCTTCCATCGTAAGAGGGCTCGTTTTTTGCCAATAATCTAGCCCTCATTTATCTTTACATACTTAAAATCTAAGAGGCAATTTCTATGGAAAACATATTATCTCCTAAAAAACAGACGGTCTCAGCTAAGAAGCGTGTAATAGTCCCACGGTGGTATAGCCGATTTATCCCTGGATTTCTTAAACAGGTACTCTGGAATCTGTGTCTTATCTGCTTGGGGAGCGTGCTGGTTGCTGTGGCCATCAACGGGATCTTGATACCCCATCAATTTGTAAGCGGCGGATTCACAGGTGTCGCCCTGGTTATCCACTATCTCTTTCAATCCTTCCCGTTGTCGTGGCTCTACTTCCTATTAAATGTGCCTATTTTCGTTCTGGGGTGGACATTCGTGGGGAGGCGTTTCTTCCTCTATAGCATCTTGGGGATGGTGGTCTTCTCAGCAGCGATTGCTTGGGTTCATGTGCCTGTTCCCATCCACGACAAGATCCTGAGCGCTATTCTGGCAGGTATCATCACAGGGATCGGAGCAGGGATTATACTGAGGTCAATGGGGTCATCAGGCGGCACGGACATTCTTTCGGTCATTTTAGTTAACCGCTTCTCCATTCGCATCGGAAACACAATGCTTGCCTTCAACGCTATTGTACTCACAGCAGCTTCACTTATCTTCTCGTTGGATACAGCACTTTACACGCTGATTTATATCTACGTATCTTCCCAAATTATCAACATTGTGCTAACAGGACTCAGTCAAAGAAAGGCCGTTTTTATCATCTCTCCCAAATGGCAAGAGATTTCCCGGGAGGTCCTTGATAAGGTAGGGAGGGGGGTAACGTTTATCAGGGGTCAAGGAGGATACTCGGGCCAAGACGAGCAGATTCTATACACTGTTATCACTTTAAGGGAATTACATCGAATCAAGAATATAATCCGACAAGTGGATACAAATGCCTTTGTGGTGGTGCATAACACTCTTGAGGTGATGGGACATCGCATTGGCAACCAGCCCCACTGGTAAGCTATTCTAGATTCGCCCTGAGGGGGTCGAAATAAGAGTCCGACATAACTATGAACATTAAAAAAAACCGAAAAATTAAAG
>DAOVDY010000148.1 GCA_030669265.1 Desulfobacteraceae bacterium
TACCGAAAAAAATACAGAATGGTAAAGGCTCAAAAAAGGAGAGACGTTCCCTAAATAGGGGTAGGTCAATTTCCTCAATGCGATATATATAGGGCGAAAGGTAACAGGAAAAGGTATGGATAAAATCATTATCGAGGGAGGCGTTCCACTTAAAGGAGAGGTAACAATTAGCGGCTCTAAGAATGCCGCTTTACCAATACTGTCAGCCTGTCTCATGACAGGTGGCTGGCATACATTAGATAACATACCTAAATTAAAAGATATTTGGACTATAAAGGAGATCCTGTCTAATCTCGGAGTTATCTTCGAGGAAGAAAGTCAATCCCTAAAGGTAAACACGGATAACCTTAATAGTCATATTGCCCCTTACAAATTAGTAAAGACAATGCGGGCCTCTATACTTGCATTAGGACCCCTTTTATCTAGGTTGGGAAAGGCAAAAATTTCTCTTCCCGGTGGGTGCGCGATAGGTGCTCGGCCAATAGACTTACACCTAAAAGGCTTGTCTTTGATGGGAGCCGATATAAATTTGGAACATGGATATGTGGTTGCCAACGCTGCTAAACTCCGGGGAGCTGACATATTTTTTGATATACCCACAGTTACTGGAACCGAAAACTTAATGATGGCTGCTGTTAAAGCAGATGGAGCTACCACCTTACATAATGCTGCTAAAGAACCAGAGGTTGTTGATCTGGCTAATATGCTAAAGGCGATGGGAGCAAGAGTCAATGGAGCAGGTACTGATACCATAACCATTATAGGTGTAAAGGAACTACATCCTGTTAAGTATGCTATTATACCTGATCGGATTGAGGCTGGTACATTTCTAATCGCTGCAGCTATAACAAAGGGGAAGGTAAAGATAAATGGCTGCAATGAAGATCATATAGAAGCCATTATAGAAAAACTTCTTGACATAGGCACTGAAATAGAAAAAGAAGGAGAAGGTCTTATTGTTATAGGCCATGATAAAATTACAAGTGTAAACATAAAAACCATGCCATTCCCTGGATTTCCTACAGATATGCAGGCCCAATTTATGGCACTGATGAGCATTGCTGATGGATGGAGCATAATTAGGGAGACCATATTTGAAAACAGATTCATGCATGTCAGTGAATTAAGAAGGATGGGGGCAGATATCGAGATCAATGGAGGCCAAGCCCTAGTTCGGGGTAAAAGAAATTTATCTGGAGCCCAGGTTATGGCAACTGATTTAAGGGCAAGCGCATCCCTTGTTCTTGCTAGTCTGGCAGCAAAAGGAAAGACAGAGATATCAAGAATATATCATCTTGATAGGGGTTATCAAGACCTCGATCTGAAGTTATCGCTTCTTGGGTCAAAAATTTGGCGTGAAAAGCAATAGTGTTTATTGTGTTCATCAAGTTTGTTGTGTTTATTGTGTCCTAAGTGTGCATGGGTTTTAACTCTGTGAAATGCACGAAATGAAATAAAGTGCCTAAGGTAAATACCTCCTTAAACTTTCTTTTAAAACGAACTCAACAAACTCAAGAAACACAGCAAACCCAACGAATTACCTATGTTCTCTCGTCCACTTGTTCCTGCACTGTGTGTAACCATTATTGGTATCCTTATTGGTCACAATATCCTGACCAATGTTAACCTCCCTGTATTTTTATTCCCTTTGGTCATTTTACTTTGTCTGGGTATAATCTTTATTGTCCCTTTCAAATTTCCCATTGTTTGGTTGATGGCCATCTTTATGTTGATAGGTATCAACACCCAAATCAGCAAACCCACCCTGTCAGAATTACCTCAAATAATCCACAAGAATGAAAGAGTAATTATCGAGGGAACAGTCTATAGACCGCCAAAGATACAATTCAATATGGCAAGTTTCCCAATCCATGCAGAAAAAATCTTTTTTACTAAAAAAGGCAGGAGAGTAAAAATCAATCTTTTATTAAAGATATATGGATATAGAGGCGATCTAAAGGTAGGCGAACGGATCCGATTTCCTGCTAAACTAAAAAAAATCGAAAACTTTAATAACCCAGGCAATTTTGATTACCGGTTTTATATGAAAAGCCGAGGGCTTTCCTTGGTAGCCATAGTTTCTGATGGACGATATGTTGTTCCAATGGGAGAGGGAAACCTTGGTTTTGCAGGAAGTATATTGGAGAAGATCAGAAGCCCTTTGAGACAATTTTTTCATGAAAGGCTCTCTAAGACAACAAGCCCTATTTATACTGCCCTTATTCTTGGAGAAAGGCAAGGTCTTACATCTAAACTAAGGGAGCCATTTAATAGATCAGGCGTAAGTCATATAATGGCTGTTTCAGGCCTCCATCTTGGTTTGGTAGCCTGGCTCTTCTTTATTTCTATAAGATGGCTATTATCTCTCTCTTATCGTGTAACTCTTATGACAGACATAAGAAAACTTGCCGCAGTTACAACCACTATACCAGTGATTGCTTACGCCTTACTCACTGGACTCCAGATTTCTACCCAGAGGGCTATGGTTATGATTCTAGTATTCTTATGGTCCTTTATTATAGGCAGGGAAAAGGATGTCTGGTCCAGTCTTTCACTGGCAGCCCTTATAATACTTACCCTTAATGGGGATGCACTCTTTACCATTTCCTTTCAGCTATCCTTTGTAGCTGTGGCTGGCATTTTATGGCTGGGGCCTTTAATCTTTTCTCGAATACCAAAACTGGGAATAAACAAGGAGTATTTTAATAAAGGCCAAATAATACATTCAATTCTTACGTATACAGTGGGTCTGATTGCAGTAACAACTGCAGCCACGATTATGACAATACCCTTGATCGCCCACCATTTCCATCGCTTTTCTATAGTAGCCCTTCCCGCTAACCTGACAGTAGTCCCTGCAATAGGGCTGTGGGTCATCCCCCTTGGAATACTATCTTCCATTACCTTGCTCCTTTCTTCTACTCTGGCAGGGTTTCTCCTTTCCTTAGGTGAATTTGGTCTCAATCTGGCAATCTCTTTAGTTCAATTTTGGTCAGATATTCCCTGGAGCTCAATCTGGGTGATTCGACCAAGTTGGCCGGAGATCCTTTTATTATACGGCTTATTTTTCCTAAGCTTTAATTTCAAACTCTCAAGACTCTACCGAATATTCTTAGTTCTTCTTTTAGTCGTATTTTTTATAGATATTGGATGCTGGGCCTACAAATTACGCTGTAATAACAATCTGAGAGTAACAATTCTTGATGCCGGAAGAGGGAATGTATCCCTCATACAGTTTCCAGGCAAAGAGAGAATGCTAATCACAAGAGATGCATTTGATCAAAACGGCTTTAATCTGGGTAGGATAGTGGTGGCCCCATATCTCTGGCATGAAAAAATTCAGCGAATTGACTACCTCTTCCTAAGTAATCCTCAAGTACACCAAACAGAGAAACTTCGATTCATGATCAACAACTTTCACCCCAAAGAGGTGTTCTCCAGCCTATCCACAGAAAGGGTAATTAGTGGGGTTAAGGTTAAAGGGGGTGCTACAGAAGGGATTATGTTAGGCTATCAAGGGTGGTCCTTCCTTTTCAATGACCAAAAAGTGCGGATTGAAAAAGAAAACAGAGAAAATGGAAAAAAATGGCCGAAATTTCTCATAATAACCAAAGGAAAAAAGAAATATCGTTCTCTTTTTCCCACTCTAAACATACGCCAGACCGGTGCACTAACAATCACCATAGACCCAGAAGGAAATCTCAAAATGAAAAGTTTTCTAAATAAGAATCTGAATGTGAATGATATTATAACTATTCATAAGTATTGACATTTAGGATATAGCGATACCTACACTAAAGTAACTTCTTAGCAAGACGCTAGGAAGTTTTATTTGTTCCAAAATTAGAACATTATAAATATATAAGTTGCATAAAAGATACATTCTTTTAATTATTTATTCAATTAATTTTCTATAATAATTGAATATTTCTATTAATATTAATATGTTATGTTTATTTACACAA
>DAOVDY010000186.1 GCA_030669265.1 Desulfobacteraceae bacterium
ACAAGCGGAGGAAGAAGTTACGGCAAAAGGAGCCCCAGGTACTCAAGACAGTTAAAGAGTGTTTATAAATCAGGGGTTTTGGCGGCCATAGCAGGCAACAATCCAATTAATGATTACTATGATTATCTAATCCAGGAAAATGGTTATCCGGAGCACAATGCAAGACAAAAGGCATGCCGTAGATTAGCGATCTTAAGTTTAGGAGTTTTTAAAAGCGGCAAGAAATATCAGCCTTTCAGGAGGAATCATGTAAAAAACAATAAAGAAGGCACATCAGGCCTATAAGTATCTTGTTTTAAATGTAAATCCCATACGAAGTAAAAAACGATCTTATAGGTGAGGGGAGAGAGCTCATTCCGGCTCGTAACATACCTGTTTTGGCAGGTGATAGTTCAACTCTACGATTAGCTCCCCCTCTATTCCTGGAATTTATCGTAGCCTATTCCATGGCAGAACAAATTGCGTGTGGATAGAGAGCTCAGATAGGCGCGTAAGGAATACTGATATAGCCTTTTAATAGCCTGAAGATAAAGCAAGATCCGTTAAGATTGAAAAGATGGGGTTTCAAAACAATGCATCGGGTAGACCGAAGACCGGAGACCGTAAGCAAGAAAAAAAGTGATTTTTTTCTAGTGGGGGAGTGTTTTTTCTTGACTTACTTTCTCATAGGCGAGCCGGAGGCCCAGAGGACCAGGTTTTCCATGTTAGGATAAAACTAGTAACCTGTAACACGTAACATAAAGCCCAACAAACATACTATGCCAGCCAGACTCGAAATAAGATTAAAGCCAGAGCTGCTCGATGCAGAGGGAATGAGCATCAGCCGCAAGGCATCTGCCTACTTTGGATGTAATGTAACTGACACCAGGGTAATCAGGGTATTAACCATTGACGCTGATCTTAATGGTGATCAGTTAGAAAGGATTAGGACAGAGATATTTACCAATCCCGTTACTGAGGAATCCTCTTTTCTTCCCCTGGCAGATAATTTCGATTGGATAATATGGGTAGGCCTCAGGCCAGGGGTCAGGGATCCTGCAGGCAGCACAGCAGTTGAGGCTATAGAAGATCTTTTAGATATAAGTTTTAAACACGATAAATCAGTTTACACATCCAAGATATATCAGATAGGAGGAGATCTCAAAAGAAATGATGTGGAAACAATAGCAAGGGAAATACTGGCCAATGAGATCATTCAGCAATGGAGAATATATAAAAAACCTGCCCGCGGTCTGGCAGGCGGGGATGAATGGGATGATCAAAAAGGGATCGGTATGAATATCCCTAAGGTTGCCCTTGATAACCTACCCCAGGTAAGAACATTTCCAATAAAAAGCGATGATGAATTACAGAAGTTGTCAAGAGAAAGGAGCCTCGCACTACAAAACAGTGATATACCGGTTATACGCGAATATTTCCTGAGAGAGGATGTGCTTTTAAAGAGAAAGGCATTTGGACTCGATCTTCCCACAGATGTGGAGCTTGAGTTTATATCACAGGCGAGAAGTGATCATTGCAACCACAATACATTCAGGGGGCTTTTTCGATACCATGATACGGCTACTAATCATAAAGAGATCATTGATAATCCCTTTAAGACATGCATTGAAGCACCCACCTTGCAAATAAAAGAGAAAAAGGACTGGGTTATCTCTGTGCTCTGGGATAATGCAGGTGTGGGCAGGTTTGATGAAAATTATTATTACGTTATTACTGGAGAAACACACAATAGCCCATCAAATATCGAGGCCTATGGAGGGGCTATTACAGGGATAGTGGGGATTTACCGCGACCCTCTGGGAACGGGAAAAGGTTCAAAATTAATCCTGGGCACATATGGGTTTTGTGTGGGACCCAGGGATTATAAAGGAGAACTCAAACCACACCTTCATCCAAGGCGACTTCTGGATGGCGTGATTGAAGGTGTAAGGGATGGTGGAAACAAGAGTGGTATTCCCACCCCATTTGGACAGGTTCTGTTTGATCAATCCTATATGGGAAAATGTCTCGTCTTTGTAACCGCTTTGGGCATAATGCCTGCCACAGTAGATGGTAACTCTTCCCATCTAAAAAGGACGAATCCAGGTGATTTGATAATCATGTGTGGTGGCAGGGTAGGAAAGGATGGCATCCATGGAGTTACGGCTGCCTCTGAGACCTATAGCGAAACGACCCCTGCTGGTCATGTCCAGATAGGAGACCCCTATACCCAGAAGAAGATGCATGATTTTTTGCTCGAAGCCAGGGATAAGGGACTTATAGAATTTATTACAGATAACGGTGGTGGCGGGCTCTCTTCATCAATAGGAGAGTCAGCCAGGTGGTCTAACGGCTGTCATGTGAACTTAGAAAAGGTCCCTCTAAAATATGAGGGATTAGATCCATGGGAAATATGGGTTAGTGAATCCCAGGAGAGGATGACTGTAGCAGTGAGGCCTGACAATATTGACAGGTTTATGGAGTTATCCGCAAAACATGCGGCAGAAAGTACGGTTATTGGCCAGTACAATGATAGTGGATATCTTCACCTTACATTTAACGAAACAACATGCGCCTATATTTCGATGGATCTTCTTGAATCATCATTCCCCCAGTGGGCGTTTGATACTGAATGGCTTTCCCCGTCATCCAGAGGGCTGGAAGAACCTGTCTGGAATGAACCAGAAGAAGCGGGTTCTCTTCTTAAAGCAATGTTGAAGAGGCCAAATATCTGTGCCAAAAACTGGGTTCAAAGGCAGTATGACCATGAGGTTCAGGGTGGGAGTATTATTAAACCCCTGGTAGGGAAAGAGCGGGATATGGTGAGCGATGCGGCAGTGGTGAGACCAGTCTTAAGCTCCAAGAAAGGGATTGCTATTACCCAGGCGATAAATCCATTCTATTCTCTCATTGATACCTATCACATGACAGCAGTCACCATTGATGAGGCGGTTAGAAGGCTTATTGCAGTTGGTGGTGATCCGGCCTATATCGGTGGGGTGGATAATTTCTGCTGGCCGACTATTATCTATGATCCTGTAAAAAATCCTGACGGAAAATATAAGGCGGCTCAACTTGTGCGGGCATGCTGGGCGTTACGAGATTACACACTTGCCTTTGGGATACCACTACTTTCCGGTAAAGATAGCATGTATACAGATGGTGAAGTAAAGGGACCTTCTGGAAGGAGCGAAAAAATATCAGGGCTACCGACCTTTCAGTTTACCGCTACAACGGTGGTAAAGGATATACGAAAATGCGTGACAATGGATGTAAAGATACCTGGTGACTTGGTATATATCCTTGGAGAAACACGAGATGAACTTGGGGCAAGTGAGTACTACCTAATGATGAATTGGGTAGGGTGTAATGTTCCTGTCGTTGATTCAAGAAAGGCACTCTCGCTTTATCAGGCCCTTTATCGAGCGATACAGAATGGATTGGTTGCCTCTTGCCATGCTGTTAGTAGAGGTGGATTAGGTGTTCATCTTGCC
>DAOVDY010000010.1 GCA_030669265.1 Desulfobacteraceae bacterium
ATTGGGGGACAGGAAGGAAGAAGTTCAGTTGTATTTATCCTGGATACAAAAGAAGGACATGTCTGGACGTGGGGGTTGGCTGTTGTGAGCCTGAAGAAGGTTGTGGAACGAATAACGTACAAAGGGCGAGTTCGGCCTGGCAAAAAGATGGGAGAGATTATCGAAGAAATAATAACAACCAGCATTGAAGACACGAGAAAAGAATAAAATTCTAATAAAGTAACAATTTAGATTTTTAAAAGAAATCACTGAAAAAAGAGGGAATGATGCCTTTTATTACGTGACTGTCGGGAGGACGCTGTCTTTTCGTGATTTATCTATGGGGGAAACCGCAGCTCACCCGCTTAATAAAGCGGGGGAGAATGCGGAGGGGGTAAGAATCCCACATAGATAAGTCATTGAAAAGACCAGTCCGTGAGACTTGGAACGAAAGAAAAGGTATCATTCACTATAGATAGGATTTTTTTAACACACCTAAAATGTTGCGAATTGTTAAATATGTTTGAATTATTAACTGAAAAACTAAGCAGGACATTTAAAGAATTACGGGGCCGGGGAAGGTTAAATGAAAAAAATATACAGGAGGCCTTAAAACAGATCCGCCTTGCCTTTCTTGAAGCGGATGTAAACTATAAGGTTGTCAAGAGGTTCCTCGAGGAAAGACGACAGCGCTCCCTTGGGCAGGAGGTAATGGAGAGCCTTACCCCTGGGCAGCAGGTAATTAAGATAGTGCAGGAAGAGCTTACAAAGCTGATGGGAGAGGGGAAAAGAGATCTGAATCTTAATGATAAAAAACCCCTTAGTCTCATGCTTGTTGGTCTCCAAGGTTCTGGAAAAACGACAACAGCAGGGAAGCTGGCTAATTATATAAGAAAAAATGGGTACCATCCTTACTTGGTGCCGGCGGATACCCAAAGACCGGCTGCTATCGAGCAGCTTCGGAAGATAGGAGAGGAGATCAATATTCCGGTTCATCCTACAGATAGTAACGATCGTGTTGAAGATATTTGCCTTAAAGCCAAGGAAGCAGCATCGAGAATTGGATCAGATGTTTTGGTTATAGATACAGCAGGGAGGCTTCATATTGACGAACAGCTCATGAAAGAACTTTTGAGAATCAAGGAGGTAATCCATCCTGCAGAGAGTCTTCTTGTAGCCGATGCCATGACAGGCCAGGATGCAGTGAATTTGGCTGTAAAATTTAATCAGGTTCTTGATATCACAGGAGTCATTTTATCAAAGATGGAAGGAGACGCACGGGGTGGAGCAGCCCTTTCAGTAATGGCGGTAACGAACAAACCGATTAAATTTGTTGGTATAGGGGAGAGCATGGATGCATTAGAGCCTTTTTATCCGGATAGAATGTCTTCCAGGATTCTTGGAATGGGCGATGTTTTATCCTTGATTGATAAAGCACAGGCTGAATTTGATCAAAAGGAGGCCATTAGATTTGCACGTAAGATCAAAAAGGAAGAATTTGATCTGGAGGATTTTAAAAAACAGCTTGCATATATTCAAAAGATGGGATCATTGGAGCAGATTATGGGGATGATACCAGGTATTGGCAAGATGATGAAGTCAGGAAGGGTAAAAACCGATGAAAAGGAACTTGTGAGGGTTGAGGCGATCATTAACTCTATGACGCCGGAAGAGAGAAGAAATTATAAGATAATAAGTGGCAGCAGGCGAAAACGGATCGCAATAGGAAGTGGAACAAGAGTTGAAGACGTTAATCGGCTTCTTAAAAATTTTGTTCAGACAAAAAATATGTTAAAAAAGTTTAGTCGAGGAGGTTTAAAGGGTCTATCTTCATTGGCTGGCTTCAATTAAAGCAAAGATCCGGTGATAAAAGCTTGACAAATACATTAAATTTTAGGAAAAAGTTTTTCGTTGCGAAATTGGCAAATGTGCCATATTATTATATCTAAAGTATCTGCCCAAAGAACAAGAAATTTTACCTGCCTAAGGCGGGTTAAAATACAGTAGATTTTGAGCAAGTACAATTTAAAGGGGGTGAGAATTTTTAATATGCCTGTACGATTAAGATTAACCAGGAAAGGGGCGAAGAAGAGACCTTTTTACCGTATCGTGGCTGCTGATTCAGAGGCACCAAGGGATGGTAGATTCCTTGAGGTGTTAGGGTATTATGACCCACTCAAAGATCCAGCTCAAGTACAAATGGATGAAGACAAGGTGAGAAAGTGGATACAGAGAGGCGCTAAGGTTTCGGATACTGTAGGATCTCTTTTGCGGAAGAAGGGTGTACCCACAGTTCCTTCCCAAACGAGTTAAATGGTGTTTAATGAGAATTTCAGATGGGGGAGAAAATGGAAATGAAAGATCTGATTGAATACATTGCAAAGGTTCTTGTTGATAATCCGGACGATGTAAGTGTAACTGAACTTGAAGGAAAACAGACCTCAGTGATTGAACTCAGGGTAGCCAAAGAAGATTTGGGCAAGGTAATTGGCAAACAAGGAAGAACTGCCAGGGCGATGAGAACTATACTTGGTGCGGCATCGACCAAGTTGAAAAAAAGATCGGTCCTGGAGATCTTAGAGTAGTTGAGTCACATAGATCTTAGAGATCTAATCCTGATAGGACATGTTATTCGCCCCCATGGTATAGCCGGTCTGCTAAGGATAGTTTCTTATGCTCAATCATTAGAAACCTTCCTCCAGGCCGGTTCTGTTTTTATGGACAGGGGCAATAACGAGTTTGAAGAGAGGAAGGTTATTGATATCAGGCCCCACGGATCATCCTTTCTTTTAAGATTGTCGGGTTTGAACTCAATTGAACAGACAGAAATTTTTAAGGCAGCGAAGATATTCATACGGAAAGATTCTTTAATAAAAAAAGATGAGGATGAGTTCTTCTACTATGAATTGTTAGGATTGAATGTATATTCGATAACAGGGCAATATCTTGGTGTGGTAAAGGAAATTTTTCCTACTGGAAGCAATGATGTTTATGTGGTTGAAGGTCAGGGCAAGGAGTTCTTGATACCGGCAATTCATCAGGTTATCAAGGAGATAAACATAACGCAAAAAAGAATGGTTATTTCACCTATAAAAGGCTTGTTAGAGCTTTGATGAGTTGCAAGTATTCAGCCGCAGATTCACACAGATGAACGCAGACAAATTTAAATACAAAGAAGTCACAGATATTATTCTTAAAGGTAATCATTGAACTAAAAAGAAGTTCGTACTTTTGGCCTTGCATATAAGTCTCAATTAATCAATCTAAAAGATAACAAATATTGAAGTTGGCTTATTATTGAACTTTGGCAGAAAAGTAAGAATTCAAAAGACTTGTATATGATAATAAAAGAAAAAATATCAGCGATAATCAGCGTAAATCTGTGGCTGAATAGTTCCGATGAGATTTGATATTCTTTCAATATTTCCAGAAATGTTTCCTTTCCTCATTGATTATGGAATTGTTGGACGGGCAGTAGAAAGCGGGAAGATACAGATAAATGTGGCGAATATAAGAGATTTTGGTGAGGGGCCGCATTTGATGACTGATGATAGGCCATTCGGAGGCGGAGATGGTATGGTTATGAAACCAGAGCCAATTTTCCGGACCCTAGAATCAATTCCCAGGGTAGAAGGGGAGAGAAAAGTCATTCTGCTCACACCTCAAGGCCAGCGTTTTAATCAATCAATGGCGCGGAGTTTATGTAAGCTACAGCAGATTATTTTAGTGTGTGGGCGATACGAGGGCGTAGATGAAAGGATAAGATCCAGGTATGTAGATATGGAGGTATCTATTGGTGATTACATCTTGACCGGAGGTGAATTACCAGCCATGATCATTGTAGAAGCTGTGAGCCGATTGATTTCGGGTATATTGGGCGGAGCAACCTCTAATTGTGAGGAGTCATTTGAGGATTGCCTATTGGAGTATCCACAATATACGAGGCCTCGAGTCTTTCAAGGGGATGATGTGCCACCTATTTTATTGTCAGGTGACCATGAAAAGATCAGGCTTTGGAGAAGAGCACAGTCAATAAAGAGGACATTAGAGAAGAGACCGGATTTGTTGGAGAGGGCCAATCTCAGCGAGAGGGATAAATCTATACTTGAAGAATTAAAACAAAAAAAGGTATAAGCGAATAAAATTTAGAATCATTAACTTCATTGAATTTAGGCACGTCATATTTTTAACGTATCCAATAAAACGGGATAATTATGTCCTTTTATATTGGGCTATTGCATTATCCTGTATATAACAGGAAAGGGGAGATTATTGTTTCGGCAATAACCAACTTAGATCTCCATGATTTGGCGAGATTGGGAAAGACGTATGGAGCCAAGAAATTCTATGTTATTAATCCCCTCACAGACCAGCAAGATCTGGCCAAAAGTATTTGTCTGCATTGGGTAAGCGGCCATGGAGCTGCCTACAATAAAGATAGGCGAGAGGCAATGTCTTTGATTTCAATTGCTTCAACACTTGAGGAATCTCTAAAAGAGATTCAAGAAATAGAAGGTGAAGTACCAACGATAATTGCCACTGATGCAGGGAAAGGCGGAAGACAGGGCGTTACGTATACATTGGCACGGGAGATAGTTGCCTCTAATAGGGCGGTAATGATTTTATTTGGTACAGCATGGGGCATAGCTAAAGAGCTCATTAGGAAAGCAGACTATCTTTTAGAGCCTATTTTTGGGGTATCGTATTATAATCACCTCTCAGTTAGGACAGCTGCTGCAATAACCTTGGATCGTTTGTTTTCCAAGATTGCAGAGCAATAAAGAGAGAGGTAATTTGAAACAAAGGAGGATAGTGTGATGAATGCGATTGAGATGCTTGAAAAAGAACATATGAGAGTAGATCTTCCTCAATTTAAGTCTGGCGATAAAGTCAGGGTATATAGTCGAATTAAAGAGGGTGACAAAGAACGAATCCAGGTATTTGAGGGAGTGGTTATTAGGAAAAGGAAAGGTACCACAGGGGCTACTTTTACTGTGCGAAAGGTCTCGTATGGTGTTGGTGTGGAGAAAATTTTTCCTTTTCACTCTCCAACAATAGACAAAATAAAGGTAATTTCAAAGGGTAAGGTGAGGAGGGCAAGACTCTACTATTTACGAAAATTGAGGGGTAAGGCAGCCAGGCTTAAGGAAAAAACCACTTGATGCGTTTATATAAGGATAATCAGTTCTATGAGTTTCAGGCCAGGCTTGCAGGGTATTCTTTTGTAGCTGGTATAGATGAAGCAGGACGTGGCCCACTCGCTGGTCCTGTAGTTGCGTCTGCGGTGATTTTACCCGAAGATATTGTTTTGCTTGGGGTTAGGGATTCTAAAAAAATGTCTGAGAGGGCTCGCGAGGAGGCCTTTTCCCTCATCGAAAGTAAGGCTATAGGTATTTCCTTAGCTGTGGTAAGCCCACAAGAGATTGATAAAGTTAATATTCTTCAGGCTACTCGAAAGGCTATGAAAGAAGCCGCTTTAACACTTGATCCCCAGCCTGATTATTTATTAATCGATGGCATACACCCTGTTGACCTTCCTATTCATCAAAGATGTATCATAAAAGGCGATGATCTCTCTTTATCTATATCCGCAGCCTCTGTTCTGGCTAAAGTTTACCGTGATAGAATTATGTGTAGCTACCACAGTTTATATCCATATTATGGCTTTTCTTCAAACAAAGGGTATGGAACACCTGGCCACATAAAGGCTATAACAAGATATGGCCCCTGCCATATTCATAGATTAACCTTTAGAGGCGTTCTTTAGTGACAAAAGAGAGGATTGCCCTTGGAAAGTTTGGTGAGGAACTGGCAAGGAAAAGATTAAAAGATTGTGGGTATAGGATTCTCACAACAAATTATAGGTGCCCTTTAGGTGAGGTCGATGTAATTGCGAGAGATGGCGATGTTTTGGTTTTTGTAGAGATAAAAACACGCAAAAATAAATCCTTGGGTCGGGTTAAAGAGACAGTTAATAGCAGGAAACAGCGCCAAATTTCAAAGGTGGCCCTGGCGTACATGAAATCTAACAACCTTTGGGGAAGTAAGGCGAGATTTGATGTGGTTGCTGTTGGATTACTCGATGGAAAAAAAGAAATTGAGATTATAAAAAATGCATTTGAATTGGCTTACTGAGCAATGAATTATGAATTCAGGAATTTAGGGATTACTCAATTTGCAATCCCTTAATCCCTCAATTCGTAATCAATATATCAATAATGATTCCCGATAAAGGAAAAAATCAGTTACATCAAGGCAAAATCTATATTGTTTCTACCCCAATAGGCAACATGGAGGATATCACACTAAGGGCCCTGAAAGTCTTAAAAGAAGTGGGGTTAATTGCGGCTGAAAGCAAAGAGCGTACGAGAAAGCTATGTACACATTATACTATTAAGACACCTATCACTACCTATAATAGTCACAATCAACATTATAAAGGACGTGTACTTCTTGAGAAAGTAAAGTCAGGGTTTGATATTGCTCTGGTGAGTGATGCAGGAACGCCTGGCTTGTCTGATCCTGGTTCCAGGTTAGTGAGGGAGGCTATAGATAATCATATAAGGTTAGTACCGATTCCAGGTGTTTCAGCTTCTTTAGCAGCACTTTCCGTTTCTGGATTACCTACAGATAGATTTATCTTTGTTGGTTTTCTATCAAATAAGAAAGGAAGACGAAGAAAGGAACTCGACGATCTAAAGAGGGAGGCGCGGACTATTATTTTTTTTGAATCTCCCCATCGACTCATTAAGATGCTTAAAGATATGCATGAGATTCTGGGTAATAGAGATATTGTGGTAGCCAAAGAAATGACAAAGGTTTTTGAAGAGGTAAAAAAGGGGTCAGTCAGTAAGATATTATCCTCTTTTGAGGATGAGAAGATTAGGGGTGAATATACTATTATTGCAGAAGGAGCAAAAAAGAGACGTGCCTCTGTTATTGACAATTGATAATTGTCTAATTACATTTATAAAATTATGGAAGAGTTGCGATCGTTAAAAGTAATAAATGAGCTTGGAATGCATGCTCATGCAGCTGGTCAGATAGTAGAGCTGGCTTATAAATATAGGGCAAAATTGTTTCTACGAAAGGATTCCCGAGAGGTAGATGGTTTAAGCATTTTATCAATTCTTTCACTTGCTTGCCCTAAAGGGAGTGAAATTAAGGCCAGAATAGTTGGAGTTGATGCAAAAGAATTCATGGATGACCTTGAAAGACTTTTTAAAAGTAAATTTGGAGAGACCGAACAAGGGAAATATCAACCGAGAAAAAAGATAATGAAAATGAAAGGGTTTCCTGTTTCTCCTGGTATTACTATCGGGAAAGCGCATCATTTAGATAGATCAAAGACGACGATTTTTTATAGGAAATTGATCAATAAGAAAGAGATAGACAAAGAGATTAATCGCTTTAGGCAGGCCGTGGACATGGCAAAGGAACAGATCCAGACGTTTAAATCCAATATCACCGAACAGGTAAAGGGATATGCCTTTGTCTTGGATACTCACTCAATGATACTGGACGACAGTCTGCTTTTTGATTCGACAATACAAAGAATCAAAAAGGAGAAGGTTAATGCCGGATGGGCTTTAAAAAAATCGGTAAATAATATCCACCATCTTTTTAAAAAGGTTGAGGATGAATACATTGGCCGCAGAATGGACGATGTGGATAGTGTAAGCGAGAGGGTATTAAGGAATTTGACAGGCGTTGAACCGGATAGCCTGGCAGGGATTAAAAAAGAGGTTATCATCGTGGCACATAGTCTTTCGCCATGTGATATTGTTGAGATCAATGTAAGTCATGTAATGGGAATTTTGACAGATGTTGGAGGTCGAACATCACATATGGCCATCATGTCAGAAGCCCTTGAGATACCGGTCGTCGTTGGATTGGAAAGTGCTACCGAAATAATTGTGGATGGCGATCTTTTGATCGTTGATGGAAATACAGGTGATATTATTATTAATCCTGGCCCTGATACTATCGCTTCTTATGAAGAAAAGAGAAAACGGTATAATAAATATAAATCTGCTGTAGATAGGGTCAGACATCTGCCTGCTGAGACCTCGGACGGGCATAAGATAACAATCAAAGCGAATATTGAATTTTTAGGGGAGACAAAGTCAGCCATTGAGAATGGTGCCGAGGGTATAGGTCTTTATAGGACAGAATATCTTTACATGATTAAGAAAGATTTTCCAGATGAACAGACCCTTATTGATGACTATAGCCAGATTGCTAAAATGGTAGCGCCTAATCCAGTTACCATAAGAACTCTGGATATCGCAAGTGATAAGATGATGACATCAGATTCAGAGATAGGGGCCAGCAAGGAGGATAATCCTGCCCTTGGTCTTCGGTCTATTCGGTTTTGTTTAAGTGAGCGAAATGTATTTAAAACCCAGTTAAGGGCCATATTACGGGCCAGTGTATATGGTAATTTCAGATTAATGTTCCCAATGATATCAGGTTTGGGGCAATTCCTGGAGGCAAAGAGGGTTTTAAAAAGCGTTATGCGCTCGCTTGATAGAGAGGGGATTGAATATAATAGAGAAATACCTATTGGAATTTTGATTGAGATCCCTTCTGCAACATCAATTGCAGATATTCTCGCAAGGCATGCTGATTTTTTTTCTATAGGAACTAATGATCTGATCCAATATGCATTAGCTATTGACAGAGACAATGAACATGTCGCCCACCTTTATGAACCTTTTCATCCAGCTGTTTTGAGAATGATACACCAGGTGGTCGAGGCAGGCAATAATGAGGGGATTGATGTATCTCTGTGTGGTGAAATAGCCGGTGATCCTCTTGCTATTTTAATACTCCTTTCTTTGGGATTAGAGGAATTTAGTATGAATATCGGCTCTATCCCGCTGATCAAGAAAATGATCAGGATGTTGCCATTACAGGAGGTGAGGGATCAATTTAAGGGCATATTGCAGTTACCCACCAGTGAGAAGGTTGAGAGTTTTGTCTTAAAAAAGGCACAGTCTCTCCTTCCCGATATTTTTAAGGAAGGTGTTTTTAGATATAGGGCAGTTGGCATTGGGTAGGCAGGTGGTAAATGCAGAAAAAAATTGTTTGCCAGAACAGAAAGGCCAGATATGACTATCTTATTGATGAGATCTATGAGGCAGGAATTGTTCTTTCTGGACCAGAGGTTAAATCTTTGAGGGAGAGTCGTGCCAGCCTGAAAGATACCTATGCACGGATCAAAGACGGGGAGCTCTTTTTATACAATATGCACATTACACCGTATCCTTTTGCCCATAATTTGAATCTTGATCCGATCAGGACAAGAAAGCTTCTCATGCAAAAGAGAGAAATCAAGAGGTTGATAGGAAAGACAGAGGAAAAGGGATATTCTTTGATCCCATTATCGATATATCTTTTAAGAGGTATAATCAAGGTAGAGCTCGCTCTGGCTAAGGGTAAGAGAAAATATGATAAGAGACATGCCTTAAGAGAAAGGGAGATGAAAAGGGAGTTAGACCAACTGAAGAAAAAGGATATTACATAAGATATATTGATTTTACTATATATTTATGCTTTAATAGAAATAGTTCATTGAAAACTGGGGGCGAAACGGCTTCGACGGGGATAAAAAAGCTTAAGTTGCATATCGAGGTTCTGTTTGCTCGTTAAACAGGCAGAAAACAATAAACGCAGACGATTATGCGTATGCTTTAGCCGCTTAAAAGGCTAACGTCCTCCCATTCTTTCCTGTGAGAATGGATTTGGGCGCCGACTAACAGGATAGCTAACCTGAGAGACCTGAATCTCAGGAAGGCGAAAATTTTTTCAGGTTAGTTCCTTATTCATCTTGCCCGAAAGGGGTCTAAGGGATGAACATTAAAGTTCGGGCTATGTATGTAGAGGCTTAAGTGGAATATTTTCGGACGGGGGTTCGACTCCCCCCGCCTCCACCAGTAAAATCAAGTAGTTAGACGATAAAAATCCTGCCTGGGGCTCATTTGGGGCTCTTTTTTCACCTTTTTCTCATATTTTTCCATAAAATTACTGCCGTCATGATGGGTCATATTGGGAATATACGAGAAGTATTTGTCCGTGATCATTTTGAGCGATGAATGTCCCATCATTTTCTGAACCCATCCTAAATTCTCACCAGATGAGATCATCATGGTAGCGAACGTATGCCGGGTCTGAATGACAGGCCGGTAATCCATCCCCGCCTTTTTCAGTCCCTTTGTCCAGGCATTCTTCCGCAGGGTTTCGATCTCGATGGGTTTATTGTCCTGATTGAGAAAGACATATTGACTGCGGAGCCGTGTCCGCAGTTCCTGCTCCTTCAAGGCGTCATACACCATAGGCAGCATGCCGATATCACGATAGGAGCTATTGGTCTTCGGTCTTCCTTCTTCACCATACACTCTGGTCTCGACCACTTTGATAATCCTGCGGTCAAAATCCACATTTTTCCACTTGAGTGCCGACATCTCCCCGGCCCTCATGCCGGTAAAAAATGCCACTTCAAAGAAGGGTCGATACAAGGGAAGGACACATTTGAGAAATTGATTGACTTCCTCAATGGACAGGGGATTGATCTTCGGTTTCTCGATTTTGCGGTTTTCCACCATGCTCATGATATTGCTTTCGATAAACCCACTCCTGTGCGCCAGCTTGAACACCCCACGCAGAGGAACCAAA
>DAOVDY010000183.1 GCA_030669265.1 Desulfobacteraceae bacterium
GCCATATTTTGATCTTGTTGCCATTGGCACAATTGCTGACATAGTCCCTTTAATAGAGGAAAACAGAATTCTGGTAAAGAAAGGTCTTACTGTATTGAAAGAAACTCGAAGACCTGGAATCAAGGCATTATTAAAGGTGTCAGGCATAAAGAACAATCAAGCAATAACTACTCATGACATAGCCTTTAAACTGGCGCCAAGGCTTAATGCCATGGGGAGATTAGGCCCGGCAACAAGAGCGGTTCACCTCTTTACTACAGATGATGAAGCGGAAGCATCTTCAATTGCCATTCAGATGGACTCCCTTAACGTTCAGAGGCAGGAAATACAAAATGGCATTGTTTCAGAGTGCAGGGGAAAGATCGATGAGATGGAGGATTTAGAAAGACATCGGACAATAGTCCTCTCTAACTCGCAATGGCACCGGGGAGTAGTAGGTATCGTAGCTTCAAAGATTGTCGATGAATACTATCGCCCAACCTTGATATTTACTGATGAAGGAGATTTGCTGAAAGGATCAGGTAGAAGCATAGATGGGTTCGATCTGTATAATGCCCTCTTTGATCTTAGTGATTTATTAATGCAATTCGGTGGTCATGAATATGCAGCAGGAATTACCCTTGAATCAAAAAATATTGAAGCATTTTGCGATAAGTTCGAGGAGCTGGCCAGAAAAAAAATAGATACAAAGGACATGATTCCGAAAATAGAGGTTGATACCAAATTAGGGCTCGAATCTATTAATCCGCAGACATTAAAAGATATTGAGATGTTATTGCCCTTTGGCCACAAGAATCCTCAGCCTATATTCTGGGCTGGTCCTGTAAAGGTTGTCTTTTCCACAGTAGTTGGAAACAATCATTTGAAACTCAAGATAAAAGAAAAGGGAACCGC
This sequence comes from Desulfobacteraceae bacterium, assembly GCA_030669265.1. GTDB lineage: Bacteria > Desulfobacterota > DSM-4660 > Desulfatiglandales > B25-G16 > B33-G16. The sequence continues at coordinate 895 of DAOVDY010000183.1, forward strand.
CTTTGACTGCATTGCATTTGGTAAGGCTGCGTTACATCCTCTGGAGGGGAAATTAGTGGATATCCTCTTTCATGTAGAGATTAACACCTGGCAGGGAATGGAGTCGATTCAATTGGTGATAGTTGATTTACGGATTAATTGAAGTTGTCTGTTGATTGTTGCCTGCCCGCCATCGCTCTCGCTCAGGCGAGGCGGGCGGGTCCGTTGTTCCCGATATATCGGGATGAACGGTGAACTTAGAATTTACGAGTCAGGAAATAACTTGGCTGCCTCTTCAATATCTTCTGGAGAGAATATAAAAAGGGATTTTCCCTCGCCAGGGATAGCAGAGCCATAAATATAATTGATATTTATTCCTTCTTTGCCAAATTTTTCTGCCATTTTGGCAAGGGTGCCAGGTTTATTATCAATAACGAGGGCAATAACCGGCATTACATCAAAGATGTAATCACCCTTGGCCAGGAGATCAACAGCCAAATCAGTATTATCCACCAGGAGCCTGATTAGGGCAAACTCTGCTGAATCTTTCTTCATTGATCCATAGCTAGCAGCAGGGGCAATCCTTTTAAGGGATTTTCCTCTGGCCTTGAAAAGTTCCTGCACATATTGAGATGCATCCTGAATGGTAAGGGCATCAATATTAATTCCCGCCTGAAACAAGGTTTTGGAAAGTTTTCCCAGCTCCCCAGGAACATTCTTTAAAAAAAGTGATATCTCTGTTCTTACCATATTCCAGCCCTAATTTGGTATATCAAAATTTCTACTAAACCCATCACTCCAGTATTCCATTACTCCAGTACCCCAATTTGGGCGAAGCCCCAAAATTATCTCTCTCCCATGTAACCTTTCAAATATTTAAAAAATTCTGAGTCCGTTGAAAGGATAAGGGTGCTGTCTTTATCCAGGGTCTTTTTATAGATCTCAAGTGTATTTATAAAGGAGTAAAAATCAGGATCTTGTCCATAGGCCTGGGCATAAAGCTTTGTGGCCTCGGCATCTGCCTTACCCTTTATCACCTGGGCTGTTCTGTATGCCCCGGATGTTATCCTTTTCATCTCCTTTTCTTTATCACCCTCTATCTTTCTGGCCTCTCCTTTCCCTTCTGACCGAAACTTCTCAGCTATCTGCTTTCTCTCTGCAATCATCCTGCCATAAACCGATCTTCTAACCTCTTCTACATAATTTAATCTCTTTATCTTAACATCTACTAATTCTATACCGAATTTGGCCAGCTTTGGCTGTGCCTGCTCCATAATGCCCTTGGTAATTTCAGCCCTTCCTGTTTTGACCTCCCCCAATGGACTTATTTCCTTTACCTCATCTATCCCAGCTTCACGGATATCCAGTTCTCTGTTGGTCATCCTCACGGTTTCAATCAATGGGTAAGAGGTAATAAAGTTCCTTACAGCAGGGTCTATAATGTCATCCAGCCTGCCAAGTCCGGCGACTGTATTGTTGACTGTCTCAAAAAACTTGAGGGGATCAACTATCTTCCACCTGGCAAAGGTGTCTACCCATATAAAGGTCTTATCCAGGGTTGGAATCTGACCGGGATCTCCGTCCCATTCAAGAAGGTTTTTTGGAAAATAGTTTGTAGTATCAACAATAGGAAGCTTAAAGTACAAACCAGGAGTTATTTTTGGTTTCCCGATAGCCTGGCCAAACCGGGTAACAACTACCTGCTCAGTTTCATCCACAACATAGACTGCCCCCAAGAGGAAAAAGATAATGATAATGATCACACCATAGATTATTCCTTTAAATTTCATTTCTCAGCCCCCTTCGCCATCCCTAAATTGAGTAAAGGGAGGACATTTTTTTGATCTGCATCAATGATGTACTTGCTTCCCAATCTCGGAAAAAGATCCTTTAAGGTCTCAAGATATATACGTCTCCGGGTTACATCCTTTGCCTTTGAATACTCAGCATACAGAGAGAGAAACCTGGCTGCATCACCTTTGGCCCTGTTGATCCTGTCAAGGGCATACCCTTCAGCAGCCTTGATAGTCTTTTCTGCATTTCCCTTAGCCGCTGGAATGGCCTTATTATATTCCTCCTTGGCCTGGTAAACCATCCTCTCCTTTTCTTGAGTTGCCTGATTAACCTCATTAAAGGATGGCTGGACTGGCTCAGGGACATTTGTCTTTTTCATCTCAATGGTGACTACATTTATACCGGTCTCTGCTCCATCTAATTCCTTTTGTAAAAGCACTTTAGCCTGGTCAGCAATTTCCTGCCTCTTGCTGATAACCTCATTAATGCTTCTATCTCCCACTACCATTCTCATGGTGGACTCAGTTAAATCCCTCAAGGTAGTCTTCACATTCCTGACCTTGAAGAGATATTTATAGGGGTCCTTGATCCTGTATTGCACTATCCAGGGAACCACGGCTACATTGAGATCACCGGTAAGCATGAGGGCCTCATTGAGATAGGTGCTCGATCTGGCATACTGAGTCCTCACACCGGCCCGTACGGTCCTCAGCCCGAATTCTTCTTTATAGACAAGCTGGTTCTTAACCTTTGTTAGTTTCTCGATCCCCCGCGGGAGTTTGAAATGTAGTCCCGGAGATGTTGTTCTAATATATTTGCCAAACCT
>DAOVDY010000124.1 GCA_030669265.1 Desulfobacteraceae bacterium
CCATAATGGATTGTAGCCTTATTACATGTTACACGTTAATAAGAAAATTTTTGATTATATATCATTATTTACACTTTATTTCAACTCAATAAAAACTAATGTAGGATTAAAATAGTAAAAACCAGGCTTTTCTTTGACATATAGGTATTAATTTGATATAGATTTCCATTAATTTTAAGTTGCGTAAATTGTTTTTAAAAAATATATTAGGTACATTACATATAATCATTAGGTCACAAGCTATCAAGAAAAATATGCAAAATAACAATAATATGAATTTAGCTCCGCTGTGCTTCGCAATTTAAATAATGGAATACTGTTTTTTTGTTTCCTCTGTTTATACAATATCGTGATTACATTCAATAATGGGCTTACTATGAAGAAGAATAACTCATATATTTTCCTATTTTTCTTTATCGGTATTCCACTTTTCCATCATTCCATGTGTATAGAACAAATCAGATGCCACTTAAAATATTTTAATTTCAAACGTTATACAATTTCCTAACCGTTTAATTACATGAACAAAAACGATATAAGAACAAATTTATTTATAGGATCACTTATAGTAGCTATTTGTATATACCTGTCTTTTATGAGTTTCTCTCCTTTTGAGTCACTTGAAAAGCAAATCTACAAAATCGAAATGCGGCTCGATACACCCCGTAACCCTGGTGAAAGCAAAGTGGCGATAATAAACATTGATGATAAAAGCATCAAAGAGCTTGGTCAATGGCCCTGGCCACGACATATCATAGCCGAGATGATCAAAATCTTAAAAAGTAATGGAGCAAAGTTCATTGGCATAGATATGATCTTTAGCGAAAAAGAGCAAAACCCAGGTATAAGAGAAATAGAGAAGCTTTACAGTAAAATCCTGAAACGAGAAAATATTTACGCCACAGGAGAAAAAGATACATGGATACTTGCTGAGTTGAAAGAGATTGAAAAACGCCTGGATAATGATAAAGTGCTATCTCAAACAGTGAAAAATAGTGGAAATATAATCCTTCCAGTTATTGGCGAATTTGGAAAATTTAGAACCGAGTTAGTAATTCCGCCTGAATCATTTCTCAATCTCAGTTCATTGAAAAAAGATAGCATTAATATTGAAGATCAAACCCCTGTCAAAGAATTAACTACCCCATTTAACGAGCTATCAAAAAGCAGTCATGCCCTGGGACACATAAATTTCTCCCCTAATAAAATAATGATGGGCCAAGTTCATATACCTTTTATCAATTACAGAGGACATATAATTCCCTCCATGCCCCTACGTCTTGTGCTTGACTACATAAATAAGCATCCTGAGCAGGTAATGATTAAAGGCTCTGGAATCAAAATCGGAGAACAAATTATTCCGACCAGCAATGGTGAAATGTTCATTAAATTTAAAGGTGGAAGACGATCCTTTCCATACTATTCATTTATCGATATATTAAATGTTAAAAAGGTCCCAGCGGTATTTGATGACAAAATTGTCCTCATTGGTTTTACAGCCAAAGGAAGTGCTGTAGTGAACACGCCAGTAGACCCTTCTATGCCACGGATAGAGTTTATGGCCAATGTAATTGAGGATCTTTTACATGGACGTTTTCTTAAACGCTCAAATATGATGCTCTATCTGGAGGTCTTTATCTTAGTGCTGCTTGGCATAGCATCCTCATTCTTCCAATCCCGTTTCAGTTATTTAAACCGAACGGGAATCATAGCCGGACTGATCTTTCTTGTATTTTTAACCAGTGCCACCTTCTTTATTGCATTTGATATATGGTTTAAAAGCATCTACATTCTTCTCTCTCTGATAACGATCTATGTTATTATTATGGGAAAAGACTTTCTATTCATTCGCACGACCGGTCTCTCTGAGGAGGCAATAGAAACTAACCGGATGCTCGGCATTAGTCTCCAGAGCCAGGGATTGCTTGATCTGGCATTTGAAAAATTCAGGAAATGTCCTCTTGATGATGAACTGAGGGATATTATTTACAATCTTGGGCTTGATTATGAACGAAAGAGAATGATTAATAAGGCTATTTCTATATATGAATATATTAACAAGAAAGAAAAAGCATTTAAGGATCTAAATGAACGCATACCAAAATTAAAAAAGGTACTCAGTTCTCTACCATTCGGTGCCTATCAAGGAAGCAAGGAAGAAAAAATAATTGTTTCAGATGACCTGGAAATTAAGCCCACTGTTGGAAGATACGAAATACTCATGGAGTTGGGTCGGGGCGCAATGGGTACCGTGTATAAAGCGAGAGATCCTAAAATCAATCGCTTCTTGGCAATCAAGACAATCCGTTTCTCTGACGAATTTGAAGAGGATCAGCTAAAAGAAATAAAAGAGCGTTTCTTTACAGAGGCTGAGTTGGCAGGAAAACTCTCGCACCCTGGAATTGTTGCCATACACGACATAGGAGAAGACTATGACCTTACGTATATGGCCATGGAATTCTTAGACGGAGATGATCTCGAAAAATATTGCAAGAAAGGATCGCTCCTTCCAATGAGAAAAATACTCGATATCATAGCTGAAACAGCTGATGCATTAGAATATGCGCACAACAATAGTGTCATTCACAGAGACATAAAACCAGGAAATATCATGCTATTAAAAATTGGTAAGGTAAAGGTAACTGATTTTGGAATAGCAAAATCAATGTCTGCCTCAAAAACCAGAAGTGGAATAATACTCGGCACACCTAACTATATGTCACCAGAACAGATTATGGGTCGCCAGATAGATGCCCGCTCAGATATATTCTCGCTGGGTGTGGTATTCTTTCAGCTCCTCACAGGAGAATTGCCATTCACTGGCGACAATCTGAACAGTCTTTTTTACAAAGTCACTCAGGAAAAACATCCCTCACCCCATACACTAAATCCAAAGATTATTAAACCGTGTGAGCAGATACTTGATAAAGCCCTAGCCAAAAACCCGGATCATAGGTTTCAGAAGGCGAGTGATTTTGCTAAATATTTAAGAATTTTAACCAATAAAATTGACATCCTGAGGGCGAAAAAAAGCAACGAAAGTAAAAGTTGAGAAGTAGTAAGGAGAAACATTGAAAATTAAAGCTGCTGGTCTTTCTGATGTAGGCCTTAAGAGGGAAAGTAACGAGGATTTCCTTGCAATGGACAATGCTACTGGCTTATATGTAGTGGCTGATGGTATGGGAGGGCATTTGGCTGGAGAGGTTGCCAGTAAGGTTGCCGTACAGATAATCCAGAAAAATGTTAATAATTGGATAAATAAAAACAGTCCGGTGATAGAAATATTTGACTTTCCGGATATGACCTTGAGCCAAAGAGGTAATTATCTATCAAGTAGCATAAAATTAGCGAACAGAGTCATTTATGAGATGTCTCAAGAATACACAGAATACAAAGGCATGGGAACAACAATTGTAATTCTGGCAATAATGCCCTCTACCATAATTGCAGCTAATGTGGGTGATAGCAGGATATATCTTATAAGAGGAGATTCAATAGAGCCCCTTTCTAAAGAACACAGTATGGTAGCCGAACAGTTAGAGATGGGCCTGATATCCGAGGAAGAAGCAAAAATTTCACCTTTACGACACATACTCACAAGAAATTTAGGTTCTTCAGATACTGTTGATGCTGATGTGTTCGAAATTGAGCACGTAGATAATGACCGTTTTTTACTTTGCACTGATGGGCTAACAGACCTTGTATCAGATAATGAAATACTAAACATCATCAAAAATGGAAATGACCCTGAACATATCTGTCAGCAACTCATTTCTGAAGCCAACAAGAGAGGTGGTAATGATAATATCACTGTCTCTTTAATATGTGTAAATAAGGAATCTGATGAAAAGCTAGGAATAATAAAAAAATTTCACACCTTTTTAAAGAATAAAAAATGAGAGTCTGCTTTTTCTTATTAACCACAAAAAGGGGCATATATTATGGCACGTGTTATATTAGTATTTAATAAAAAAGTGATAAAGGAGTATCCTTTTTCCAGAGATAGCATGGCTATCGGGCGAGATGAAGCAAATGAAATTGTTATTGATAACCTGGCAGTATCCGGTCACCATGCCAGAATAGATAAAACTGGAGGTATCTATATCCTTACTGACCTACAAAGTACAAACGGAACATTTGCGAATGATAAAAAAATAACTTCTTATAAACTACAACATAAGGATAAAATAACTATCGGCAAACACCTCCTTTTCTTTGCTATGTCAAAGCAGGAGCAGGCCAAAGCTAAAGAGGGAGAGCTTGATAAGACCATGATCCTTGATACCGCTCAGCAAAAGGAACTATTAGAGAAGCAGGCCGAAAAAAAGGCCATGGATGTATCCGCTCAACAAGGAAAAA
>DAOVDY010000184.1 GCA_030669265.1 Desulfobacteraceae bacterium
ATTTATCAAAATCGTATAAAAAAGGGTAAGGGATGTAATTTCGTGGAGTAAGTTTGAAAGCGAAAAAAAAGATGGCTATTATCGCCAGCTATTTTGCTGACGAAACCTATGGACTTCTTGGGCCTCAGATGGCTGCTACTGTTATCCAGGAAAATACGCCCTATGATTGTATTGTGATAGCTGTCACACGGGAGGATGATAAAACCCTTCTTAAGAGGGCTCTCGCTGATTATTTCGGCGTAGAAAGGCCTATAATTGGCTTCTCAACCCTGAGTGGTCGGGAGGATCTTTTTTCTTTTGCCAAGGAATGTAAGACTGAAGGCGCCCTCACTATCCTGGCAGGGCCCCAGGCCGATGTAGACTGCCTGGGAGAGAACAATTGGCAGAATCACCCCCACCGATTCCAAGGTCTCACAGAAAATTTCAGCTTCTCTTTGCACGGGCCAGCAGAACAGGCTAAATATCTTTTGCAGCATCTGGATAAAAATGCATGGAAGGACACTCCCGGATTGCTCTACGTGAGTAAAAATAACAGAATTATCCAGAACCCAAAAAATACGTGGAAGGAAAAGTACTTAAGAAAAGTGAAGTGGAGCAATATATACAGGATAGGAAAAGCAGGACTTGTTTCTCATAAGATAACCACTGGTCAAGTTTTACAGCAGATAGGATGCCCTTATGCGGCACAGGAGAAACGGGTCGAGATAGACTACCCCGTACCCATAGCAGGCATCGATACACAAAAAGTAAAACTTTCCTTAAAGGGGTGTAGCTTCTGTGATGTAGCAGTAGATAAAGGATTTTACGGACAATTAGATACTGAGACAGTTGTAGAGCAAATCCGCTGCCTCCCGGACACATCAGAGGGCATGAAGATCCCCTTTGAGCTCATCAATGAGAACCCCATTCCCGGACTCCCTCGCTTGTTACAGCAAACCAGAGAGAGTGGTATAAGACTTTCACAGATCAATCTCATTGTGAGGGCAGACTGGTTTTTAAGGGGTGAGAAAAATTTACGAAGAGCCCTGGTGCTTGCAAGATCTTTAGGGGTGAGAATACTGCTGTCTTCAGTGGGGTTTGAGTCTTTTGACGATAGGATACTGCGTAACCTTAATAAGGGGCTAAACGTCGAGACAAACCTTCAGGCAATCCACCTGATGAGGCAGCTAAAGGAGGAATTTCCGCAGGTATGGGGATACGCCAGATCTGAAGGTGCCATCCATGGCTTTATCCACCCTACACCTTGGGATACAGAAGAGAGCTCTGCTAATATTCAGAGGGTTCTAAGCCTGCATACTCTTCCTCCTGATATCCTCCCTGAACATAGTATCCCTCTAATTATCCATCATGCCTCAGGATTGGGGGATTGGATCAGAAAGGTGGAGCGAAGAGAAGGGGTCCAGTTTAAAAGATACGGCTCGATCATCGGCTGGTGGCATGAGGAAAAACGGTAATAATCCAGAGGATTTGTTTCGGAAGATTTTTTCTTGACAATTCATAAGCTGGATATTATAAACCCCTCTATTAATTTACACACTCTTTTTAGCTAAGAATTCTCGAACATAATTTTAGGTGAGGGTAATGGAAAAGATAAATGTAACTATTGATGATATCAAGATTACAGTTGAGAAAGGAACCACGGTTTTAGGAGCAGCGCGGAGTGCTGGCATTTATATCCCAGCATTGTGTTCTCACCCTAATTTGCCATCATCAAGGCAAGTAAAACCATATTCTGTTGTCTACAGGGGTGAAGAGGAGCTAAAAAATGATAATTCTCTGACTGAGTTTGAGGGTTGTCAGCTCTGTTTAGTCAAAATAAAAGGAGTGGATGACCTTCCTACTTCCTGCACAACTGAGGTTTCTGATGGCATGGTTGTTCAGACAAACACAGAAGAAATTCAACAAAAACGCAGGGAAAACTTGAAAATTATTTTAAGTGAACACCCTAATGTATGTCTCGCCTGTGATCGTAAAGAGGACTGTGAGCCCTTTAGGGGCAGCATACGAAAGGCTGCTATAATAACAGGGTGTGAATTTTGCCCCAACAACAATCGGTGTGAGTTACAGGAAGTTGCCGCATATATAGGGGTAGATGAGTCAACACCCCCTTACGAATATAATGGTTTGCCTATAGTAAAGAGCGACCCATTCTTTGAGAGAAACTACAATCTCTGTATTGCTTGCACCAGGTGTGTAAGGGCGTGTCAGGAAGTAAGGGGTAATAGTGCTATTGGCCTTGTTTTTCAAAATGGCAAAGTGGTGGTTGGAAGCACGTCACCTACGTTGGAAGAATCCGGGTGTCAATTTTGCGGGGCATGTGTTGATGTGTGCCCAACAGGGGCATTAACCGAATGGATTAATAAATGGGAAGGTGATGCAGACAGACGGGTTTTAACCACCTGTCCCTACTGCGGGGTTGGGTGTCAATTAGAACTCCTTGTTAAAAAAGATCGAATTATTGGAGTGAGCCCAAAAGGAGATGGCACCGTTAATCAAGGGCAGGCATGTGTAAAAGGCAAGTTTGGGATAGTTGAGTATGTTCACCACCCAGATCGGCTTACGTTTCCTCTTATCCGAAAAAACGGAAACTTTGTGGAGGCAACCTGGGACGAGGCGCTTGATTTGATTGCTGAGAGGATGGGCAGTTACAATTCGAATGAGGTAGCTGTCATTTCTTCTGCGAAGTGCACCAATGAGGAAAACTATGTGGCTCAGAAGTTCGCTCGAGTTATTCTTGGCACTAATAATGTTGATCATTGCGCACGGCTGTGTCATGCATCCACAGTAGCTGGTTTGGCCCAGAGCTTTGGTGCTGGTGCAATGACAAATAGCATAGATGAAATCAAGCACGCCAAATGCATCTTTGCAATAGGCACCAATACGACAGATGCACACCCTGTAATTGGTATGGATGTGAAGAATGCGTCCAAAAATGGGATGAAGCTTATTGTAGCAAACCCAAGGGAGATAGAGCTGGTGCAGTATGCTTATCTATGGCTTCAGCAGAATCCTGGCAGCGATGTTGCGCTTCTTATGGGAATGATGAGAGTCATTGTTGATGAAAATCTCTATGACAAGGACTTTATTGAAACCAGATGCGAGAACTTCGATGCATTCAGGGATTCCTTGAAGGAATTTGACCTCAAGAGGGTGGAAGAAATCACCGGGATACCAAAGGAAAAAATAGTTGAGGCAGCAAGGATATATGCTACTGACAAACCTTCAACAATTCTTTATGCGATGGGGATTACCCAACACACTCATGGCACCGATAATGTAATAGCTACAGCAAATCTGGCCATGCTAACCGGAAATGTTGGGAAACCATCTACGGGGGTAAATCCGCTCAGAGGTCAGAATAATGTTCAAGGTGCATGTGATCTGGGAGCCCTCCCTAATGTATTTACTGGCTATCAGGCAGTAGTAAATGAAGACATAAGGAAAAAATTTGAGGAGGCATGGGGCACCTATTTACCTCGCGAGATCGGG
>DAOVDY010000090.1 GCA_030669265.1 Desulfobacteraceae bacterium
CTAACCTTCTATAGAAAAGGTAGTTAATATTTTTTGCCAACATCATAAGGAAAAGCCCAAAAAGACAAAATACTCCCTGCCTTTTAAGATAGTAATAGTGATCTCCATATCTCTCTTCGGCCAAAATTGAACTGGCAGAAAAAACCGCAATTAATCCAATGCCAATCAACAGGAGAACAGCGATGAGGATAGCAGGATCATAGCTGTAATTAGCTGTTTTCTTTGACACCATTTTTTAATCTCCTAACCGAATCTTTAAAGACCTCTCCCCTGTGATTAAAGTCCTTAAACATGTCAAAACTCGCGCATGCTGGTGCAAGGAGAACTACATCTCCCTTCTGGGCCTGATTAAATGCAAGAGATACCGCATCAATCATACTGGTTGCCATACTCCATGATATTTTATTACCAAATGCCTCTGATAAAAGACCGCTCGCCTCCCCTAAGAAAACAGCCCGTTTTACCTTCTCAGACGCTGCCTCAACAAGAGGATGATAATCGCTGCCTTTATCCCTTCCCCCGGCAATCAAGACAACTGGTTTTGAGAAACTGGCAATAGATTTGATGGCCGCATCTATATTGGTAGCCTTCGAGTCATTATAAAAATCTACACCTCGCACGGTACCCACACGCTCAATCCTATGGAGCAACCCCTTAAAATGATCAATGACCTCTTGTATAGCAGCCGGAGACATCTTGAGGGTCATAGATATTAGGATTGCGGCCATTAAGTTTGCCCTGTTATGACTTCCAGGCAATGAAAATCTGTCCAGGTGAAATGTAATTGTCGCCTCCCCTGGAAGTTTGGCCACTATATTTCCATTATCTAAAACTGCATACCGCTCAGGTTTGCTTTCTAATCCATACCTATATACTGTAGACCCATTTTTAGGCTGCACCTCTCGTAGCCAGGGATCATCATCATTTAAAATGAGGGTCTGCCCTGGACCTTGGTTTGCAAATATTCTTTCTTTGGACCTTGCATAAGAGGTATAATCTGCATACCTGTCAAGATGATCAGGGCTTACATTAAGAATCAGGGCCATAAGAGGGGAAAAGGTTTGGATGGTGTCAAGTTGAAAACTGCTTATCTCTAGCACGACATAATCAGCGTTCTGCTCTCCTTCTATGTAATACGTAAGTGGTCGGCCGATATTTCCGCCAACAAATACCCGTTTCCCCCCTTTACGGAGCATCTCACCTATTAAATTTACAACCGTTGACTTACCATTTGTTCCGGTTACAGCTATACATGGTGTTTTTAAATATCTACTCGCAAGCTCTATCTCCCCTATAATGGAAACTCCCTGTTTCCTGGCCTGAGCAAGTGGCTTGATATCAAGTGAGACACCAGGGCTTACAACAATTAAATCCGATTCTAAAAAGGACTTTATCTTGTGCCCACCAAGCTCAAGCTTTACTCCTGATCGTAAAAGATCTGCTGCAACATCATTGTTGAAATCAGACTTCTTTCTCTTTTCGCTAACAGTTACTTGAGATCCTTGCCTAACAAGCCACCGGGCCGCTGCAAGGCCACTCTGACCAAGTCCTACCACCAGAACATTTTTTTCAATTTTCAATTATTTACCTTAACTTAAGTGTGCTCATTGAAAGCAGAGCAAGCATAATTGCAATAATCCAGAACCGAATGGTCACCTTTGGCTCTGGCCATCCTTTGAGTTCAAAATGATGATGTATGGGGGCCATTCTGAATACACGCCTGCCACCAGTTATCTTAAAAAAACTCACTTGTAAGATCACTGAGAGGGCCTCAACCACAAAGAGGCCTCCGACCAAAATAAGGGCTATTTCATGCTTGCTAATTACTGCTATCATTCCTAAGGCAGCCCCCAACGAAAGAGAGCCTGCATCTCCCATAAATACCTGAGCAGGATAGGTGTTGTACCATAAAAAACCCATGCCTGCTCCTACCACAGCACCACAAAACACAGAAAGTTCTCCTGCACCGCTTACATATGGAATCTGTAGGTAATGGGCAATCTTTATATGGCCAGCAAGATAAGAAAACACGAGATAACTAAGGAAAGCGATAATAATCGGCCCTATAGCCAGACCATCCAATCCATCGGTTAGGTTAACTGCATTGGATGCACCGACAACAACTAAAATAACCAAAATAATGTAAAACATCCCAATGCTAGGAAGAAAATTCTTCAAGAAGGGAAAACTTAGCTTAGAATCAAAACCAGTGTACTTGTACAGCACTATTCCAACAAGGGCGGCAATTCCGGCCTGCATGGAAAATTTGCACCATCCTCTCAACCCTTTACTGCTTTTTCTTATTAACTTAAGATAATCATCCAAAAAGCCAATAGCACCAAAAAGCAAAGTAACAAGCAAGACCAGCCAGACATACATATTTTTTAGATCCATCCAAAGAATTGACGATACAAGCACTGAAATCAATATAAAGGATCCGCCCATAGTTGGTGTTCCAACCTTATTTTTATGGTTGGGAGGTCCATCCTCTCTGATATACTGACCAATCTGGAGTCTGCTTAACCTTGGAATGATCCAGTATCCAAGAAGTAAAGAAAGAATAAGCGCAGTCAGGGTTGCATAGATAGTTCTGAATGTTATATATCTAAATACATTCAGAAAGGAATAATCAGCATGAAACATATAAATCAGTTTATATAGCATTCTTCTATCCCTTACTTATCCCAAAATATTCACTCACAGCCTCAACCACCTTATCAAGGGCCACCTTTCTTGAACCCTTCATAAAAAGAATGTCGCCCTTCCGTATATTTACCTTTATTGAATCACTCATCTCAGCATGAGTAGTTGCAATGTGTGTCTGTTTTCTGTCCATACCCCCTTGACATGCCCCTTCTATAACTTCGTGCCCATGTTCACCCAATACAACTAAATATCTTGCTCCCATATCAGCTACGAGCTTACCCGCATTAAAATGGTATTTTGAAGACTCTTTGCCTAATTCCATCATCTCTCCAAGCCCTATTACCAAACCCTGTTTCTTTCCTACCAAGCCCTTAATAGTCTGTAGGGCCGCCCTGAGAGAAAATGGATTGGAATTATAGGTATCGTCAATAATCCGTATACCGCCATTCAAATCTATAAAATTAAAACGACCTTTAAGTGGCCTAAAACTTCCTAAACCCTGGGCAATCAATTCACTTGATATAGATAAACAAAATGCGATAGCCGCTCCACTTAATGCATTGAGGACATTATGGATACCTGGAAGATTTATTTTGATAGGTATCCTCTTGCCATTTATATAGATATTAAAGGCCTGGGCGCGGTCTCCGAACTTTTTTATTTTTTCAGCCCTTACCTTATTCGTCTTGCCTAATCCAAAAGTAAGTATCTGCCCTTGAAATGTTGGAGCCAGCTGCTCATATACTTCATCATCTCCGTTCAGAATTGCTGTCGACTCCTTAGACATCACTCTTAGAAGTTCACCCTTTGCCCTCATTACCCCATTTAAATTACCTAAGCTCTCTAAATGAGCTCTTTCTACATTGGTTATCAGTCCTATATCAGGGTCAGCAATCTGAGTTAGCCTGGCAATCTCACCGGCCATGTTCATACCCATCTCTAAAACAGCCAACTTGTGATGTTCCTGTAGCATTAAGATCGTCAAAGGCAAGCCAATGAGGTTATTGAAATTACCAGGGCTCTTCATTGTATTCGCCTTTAGGGATAGAATAGAGGCGGCCATTTCTTTTGTTGTGCTTTTACCATTACTTCCGGTTATGGCGATCACCTTTCCTCCCCACTGCTTCCGCCACCATGATGCCAAATCACCCAGGGCCTTTAGGGTAGATGAGACGCTAATTACAACCAGATTGTTATCTAAAAGCTCCTTATCTATAGTGGTGTCAGATTCCACAATTACGCCCACAGCTCCGGCATTAATTGCATTGGTTAAAAAATTATGACCATCATATCTCTCTCCCTTTAGGGCCAAGAAAATGTGCCCAGGAGTCATTTTTCTAGAATCAGTTGAAAGACCCTTAGCGAATTCATCTGGTGAGCCAGATATCTGCCTTCCATTTATTGCTGAAGATACCTCCTTAATGGTTATTTCACCCCATTTTGCGGCCATTTTCTTACTGTTTGTTGTGTTTACCCAAAAAACTCCTAACTGGTTGCAAGCTCTACCTCCTCAATATCATCAAAATATCTCTTTCTATTTCCAATAACCTGATACTTTTCATGCCCCTTACCGGCAATTAAAATAATGTCTTCATCCTCTTTTTTTGCTATCTTGACAGCAGCATTGATCGCCTTTCTTCTATCCAAAATAATTGCATAGCCCCTTTCTTTGTGTGACAAATCTAATTCAATTCTCTTTAATCCTGATTCTTTTACTCCAGTCTCAATCTCATCGACAATCTTTGCCGGACTCTCCCCCCGTGGGTTGTCTGAGGTGATTATTGCAAAATCACTATAAAGTCCTGCTACCTTACCCATATCTGGCCTTTTACCCTTGTCCCTGTCACCTCCACATCCAAAAACGGTGATCAGCCTTCCTTTAGTAAGTTGTCTCAATGTTTGAAGTACCTTTTCCAAAGCATCGGTGCTGTGGGCATAATCAACAAATACGGAAAGTCCTTTTTTGTTCTTAACGGGCTGAAGTCTGCCAGGAACAAAGGTAAGCCTTTGTATGCCCCTTGCAATAGTATTGAGGTCTATATCAAGGCTAAAGGCAACTGCAGCAGCTGCCAGTATGTTATAGACATTCATCTGTCCAAAAAAGGAAGATGCAATAGATATATCCCCTACTGGTGTAGCCAATTTAAAATGTAATCCCTCTGCACTGAAATTAATATCGGTTGCCTTTAATAAACAATTATCTCCAAGGCCATAACTCACAACCGAAGCCTTTGTTATTCTTTCTAACATTCTCCCCTTTGGGTCATCCATATTGATTATTGCCTTTACTTGTCCTTCTTCTCTCAATGAAGAAAAGAGTAAAGATTTTGCCTTAAAATACTCTTCCATTGTTGAGTGGTAATCAAGATGATCCCTGGAAAAATTTGTAAATAGTGCCC
>DAOVDY010000086.1 GCA_030669265.1 Desulfobacteraceae bacterium
GTTCCTAGAGGAAAGAGCAGGGTTTCTCCTTCCTGTTTTCAATGATATTACAGGCCACCCAGTAATTGTTGATTTCAATCGATTCAAGAATGATATTGTCAAGATCAGAGGAGATGTTGGTCTAAGGGTTCTCCTCAAAAAATATCCAAAAGCGGTAAAAAAAATACCGTGGCAGGATGATTCAATTATATGGGATATCGATACTCCCAAAGACCTCAAACGATTGGAAACTATTACCTGAGACGGTGAAAAAAAATTGCTGGAAGTGACATATCAAGGTGCATGTGTATGATTAAATTATCAATCGAGAAGGCTGTTGGAAAGCCCCTGGCCCATGACATCACACGGATAATTCCAGGAAAATCAAAGGGCCCTGCCTTTAAGAAGGGGCATATCCTAAGTAAAAACGATCTCGCTATCTTGAGTGATATGGGCAAGAGATCTGTGTATGTCTTTGATCCTGAAAAAGGGTATATTCATGAGGATAATGCCGCTAAGGTTCTGGCCGAGGCATTTCAAAAAAAATGGTTTACCCTAGAAGGTCCGAGTGAGGGGAGATTTAATATAAAGGCCCAGATTAATGGTTTATTTAAGATCAATATTAATCTGCTAACATTTATAAACCAGACCGAAACAATCATTTGTTCAACCATTCATCAAAATACCGTGTGTTGTAAAGGTATGACTGTGGCAGCTACGAGGATTATACCAGTTGCCATAGAGGAGTCCGAATTCTGGCCAATAGTAGAAGAAATCAGGGATAAGGGCCCTCTTTTAAGGCTTCTTCCATTCTCAAGAAAGCAAGTTGGGTTAGTCGTTACAGGGGAAGAGGTTTTCTCTGGCAGGGTAAAAGACTATTCTCTAGATATTCTATCGCCTAAGGTTAAACCCCTGGGTGGAAAAATTATCTCCCACCAAATCTGTCCTGATAAAAAAGAGGCAATATCTCGGGTAATAAGGCAGATGGTAAAAGATGGTTGCGATGTTATCATTGCCACCGGTGGCCTTTCCGTAGATGCAGATGACGTTACCCTTGATGGAATTGTCTCTTCCGGTGCCAAAGTGGTATCTTATGGATCTCCGATACTTCCAGGTGCCATGTTTGTTCTTGCCTATATAGGAGATATTCCTATTCTTGGTATACCTGCTGCATTTTTCTATTACAAGACCACGGTACTTGACATCTTTCTCCCTAGGGCCATGTCTGGAGATACGATTACCAGAGAAGAAATTGTTAGTCTGGGACACGGAGGACTATGCCTGAATTGCTCAAAATGCCGGTATCCAATCTGCCCATTTGGAAAGGGATGATAATGGGTATTCTTTTAAATAGATTTATAAAAGAGATGCGGAAACTTATTTCCCAACATGCCCTTGAAAATGAAATGGTTTCTGTTTTTGCACGGCCTCTCACACCTGAGGAGGCAATCGGAAGTCCAGCTCATAACGATTATCCGTTGCTAAAGGGCAAAGAGCGGATAATGCAGGCGGTTTTTCAAAATGTTAAGGGCCATGCATACTCCGATCATACTGGAAATTTTTCAGGGAGTCTCTCTCAGGTAGTTAATCTCCCCATGGATTCCAATTTTCACAGGGCCCTTTTCGTAGCTACAGCCAACGCTGTGTTAAGAAAAATAGGGATAATCAAGAAGAGCTGTCACTGCAAAGACAACGATCCAGTTGCATGTGCTACGTATCTAAAAGATACCCTTTTACCTTTCTCACCTAAAAGAATAGGGATGATAGGGCACCAACCACGCCTACTAGAGGAAGTGTTCCGTAATTTTGAGGTCAGGATCTGTGACAGAGACCCTGAAAAGATTGATACTATTCAATCAGGGGTACGAGTGGAAGATTCTTCCATATATAAAGACATTATAAAATGGGCAGATCTTATTCTTGCCACAGGCACAACCCTGGTTAATAATACCATAGATAATTTTACAGGATATGTTCCTATAATCTTCTACGGAATAACAATAAGCGGTGCAGCGAAACTTTTACACTTACACCATTTCTGCCCTCTGGGAAGGTGAATGCAGGCCTATAATTCATAAAGGGTTTCATCTTTAAATGGGGCGTTATTCTTTTCCCTTACTACCTTTTTTTCAGGGAGAGCAAATGGATCCTCCTCCAAGATGTCTCCCATCTCTTCCTCAATTTTCTCAGGATCCTCTCCAGTCTCAAGCCTTTTCATTGCCTCCTTCATCCCTTTTCCTATATCTAAACCTGTCATCTCAGAAAGTCTGCGCATCAAATGAGCTGCCTGTTTTGGGTCATCTTCGTTAATATTTTGCGCTTCCTGTGCAAGCATACCAACAGCCTTTTCCATCTTCTGCTCATCAAAAGGGAGAGATTCTTCGCTGTTTCCCTCAGAGCTTTCCCTTAAGACAGAAAAGCTCGATAGAAATCGTTTTAATTTCATTGTTCTGCATTTAGGACAGACCGGTTGTTTTTTTGTGCTTATTGATTTTGAGTAAAAATTAAATATGGTATTACATCCTTCACAGTAGAATTCATAAATAGGCATTGCTTCTCCTTGCTCTTTTTTGACATATTATCAGCAGAATGTTGCGATGACAAGAAAAATGAGATTTGTAATTCAATGAGAAGATTCTTGCGATTACGCATTAAATCAGTATAATAATATTAACAAATAATATAGGTTAATTAAGGAGATAAGAAGCCTCTGCCATAAAAACCTAAACAAGGATAACTATTATGCACGATAAACCATTAGTGGGTATAGTCATGGGGAGTGTCTCTGACAGTGATATCATGGATGAGTGTGTAAAAACCCTAAAAGAGATGGACATAAATTACGAAATCACCGTATCTTCTGCCCACAGGTCCCCAGATAAAACAAGGGATTATGCTATTAATGCCTCTCATAGAGGAATAGAGGTCTTAATTGCTGGGGCTGGCTGGGCAGCGCATCTCGCTGGGATGCTTGCTTCCTATACCACATTGCCGGTTATTGGGGTACCTATTGACTCCTCTCCCCTTAGAGGAATGGATTCCCTCCTCTCAACAGCTCAGATGCCTCCAGGTGTTCCTGTAGCTACTATGGCAATTGGTAAAGGTGGTGCCCGGAATGCCGCTATATTTGCTGCACAGATATTAGCGCTCAAATATTCAGATATTGCCACAAGGTTGGATCAGCACAAAGAAAGCTTGCAAAGGGGTTAGAGAAAGATTGAGCTATGTATTTAAAATTACCTCAGATGAATCCTTAAGAAAGGGCCTTATTAAAGCCGTTAAAATCATCTCAGAAGGAGGTATTGTGTCCTTTCCAACGGAATCGTTTTATGGTTTAGGTGTGGATGCTACCAACTCTCATGCTATTAAAAGGCTTTTTAAGATAAAAAAGAGAGATCATAATGTGCCTATCCTCGTTTTGATTTCTTCTCTTAAAAATCTCCCTCAATGCGTTGCTTTTATTCCATCAAGGGCAAAAAGGCTGGGGGAAAAATTCTGGCCAGGTGGGCTTACTATGGTCTTTCAATCTTCTCCTGTCTTTTCATCAGCGCTGACATCTAATACAGGAAAGGTGGGGATCAGGGTATCCAGCCATCCTTTAGCAAATACCCTCTCAAAATCCCTAAGTGTTCCAATTACAGCAACGAGTGCCAATATCTCCGGAATGCCCCCTTGTATAAAGGCTGATCAGGTTGTAGAATGGTTTAATAATGCTGTGGACCTCATATTGGATGGAGGCGAAACACAGGGACAATATCCATCTACTATTCTTGATGTGACAAGTGATCCTCCTTTAATGATTCGGGAAGGGATGATAAAGGCGAAAGAAATTATTGAAAGTGGTATCTATAAAAAGGTAATGAGGCCCGACTAACTCCCTGGTTACCCTGTTAAGTAGTAAAAAAGGCTGCTTAACTATTTGAAAAACTCTGGATAAGTGAAAAATATAAAAATTACAATTATTACTGGGCTTTCAGGATCAGGAAAAAGCACAGCGATAAATGCCCTTGAAGATGCTGGTTTTTTCTGCATAGATAATCTTCCGGTTATACTGCTACCTAAATTTTTAGAGTTAAAGACCGAGACTAATTCAGAAATAACTAAGCTTGCCTTAGTTATGGATCTTAGGGAGAAAGAGTTTCTTCGAAGATATCCGGAAATTTTTAAAAAATTTAGGGATGAAGGATATTTTTTTGAAATACTTTTTCTTGAGGCCTCTACTGAGGTTCTGCTAAGGAGATACAGTCAGACTCGAAGAAAACACCCTCTCAGTGAAGAAAAAAATCTCCTTGAAGGGATTCAGACCGAAAGAGAAGAGCTAAAAGAACTGAGAGAAATTGCAGATCTGATTATTGATACATCAAATTATAACGTTCATGAATTAAAGGAGATTATCTTAAATCATGCCCTAAAAACAACTCCTACAAAAAGGATGAAAATTTATCTTCTATCTTTCGGGTACAAATATGGTGTACCCCATGATGCAGATCTTGTGATTGATGTTAGGTTCCTGCCTAACCCTTTTTTCGTACAAGAATTAAAAAACCTTAATGGCACCTATCCACAGGTTAAAAAATATATGAACAGATGGAAAGAGACCCATGGTTTTCTAAAGAAATATTTATCCCTTCTTAACTATCTCATTCCTCTTTATGAAAAAGAAGGGAAATCATCTTTAACCATTGCTGTAGGATGCACTTCAGGCACACACAGGTCGGTAAGTATTGCAGATACTATCTTTAGAGAACTCAAGAAAATAACAAATTCTATTTCGCTCACACATAGAGATATTGAATTAGACAAATTATGAAAAATACCCTTAATCAATCAAAGATACAACAGCTTATAAGAAAAGGAGTGAGGATTGACCGCCCGGAAACTATTACTATTGGAGAAGAGGTATCTTGTGATCAAATATCAGATAAGGGGGTTGTAATTCACTCTGGGTGTAAGATTTATGGCTCTCATACAGTAATAATGTCTGGATGCGAAATTGGCTACGAGGGCCCTGTGACGATCGAAAACTGCCAGTTAGGTCCTGATGTCAAATTAGATGGAGGATTTTTTTCACAGTCAACATTTTTAGGAAAGGCTACATTAGGATCAGGTGCC
>DAOVDY010000025.1 GCA_030669265.1 Desulfobacteraceae bacterium
AATCGAACCGTAAATTTAGTTACAAAAAAGAGTAAATATTATTAAAGATTTACCAATATTCTTTGTCAGATGCCAGCATTGATTAAAAAACCGCCCAAGGGCAGATAGTCATGATTATAAAAAATAACCGATATATTTTTACCATAAAAAGATATCTTCAATTTGTCTCTTTCTTTTTAAACCAGAAACATAGATATTATTGAATAAACTATTGTTAATCAGTTTAAAAATAAACAATAACATGTGGTGGGTAATTTTAATCATTTTTGCCACAATTATCCTTTATTTCCTAATATGGCCGGTGCCAATCGATCCTATCGCCTGGGGATCTCCATCTAATACAGGATATATTGGTAAATTGTCGTCTAATAATCGACTAAAAGCCCTTAATTTTTTTTCAATTGGGCATAATCACTGGCCGGAGGACATTGCAATTGATGCCAAAGGTTTCATTTATACTTCAACTCATGCCGGAAACATAGTTCGTTTGCAGCCAAATGGTTCCAACCCGGAAAATTGGGCCAATACTGGAGGTCGACCCCTTGGCATTGAATTTGACCATGAAGGCAGCTTGATTGTTGCTGATGCTTATAGGGGCCTTTTATCTATTACCCCGGGTGGTGAGATTATTGAATTAGCTACCATGGCTGATGGAGTGCCCATACGATATGCCAACAACCTAGATGTGGCCCTGGATGGCAAAATATATTTCACCGACTCTTCAACCAAATTTGGCGCTGAAGAATGGGGAGGAATTTATGAAGCAAGTCTACTAGACATTATTGAACATGGAGCTCATGGGCGATTGCTTGTCTACGATCCATCTTCCGGGGAAGTAAAGACTTTATTGAAAGGATTAAATTTTCCTAACGGAGTCGCAGTTAGTCATGATCAAACCTTTATTTTGGTGAATGAAACCGGCAGCTATAAGATAATCCGTTACTGGATTGATGATTTAAAGAGAGGGCAGGTTGAAGTTTTCATTAACGAATTGCCATCATTTCCGGACAATATATCAAGAGGGCTTTGTGGTCGTTTTTGGGTGGCGCTGATTTCACCACGTAATCCTGTTATTGATAAACTCGCTGAAAATCCATTTATGAGAAAAGTAGTCCAGCGCCTGCCATTATTTTTAAGGCCTAAGGCTGTTTCATATGGACATATTATTGCCATTGACGGGGAAGGGAACATCTTAGAAGACCTGCAAGATCCTCATGGGAAATATCCAATGAATACCAGTGTCATTGAAACTAAAGATTATTTATACATTGGCAGTTTAGTTGCGCCTTTTTTGGCTCGTTTATCTAAAAAAAGAAGCAGTCTTTTACTTTGATATTTTTGATCTTATTATCTCATGGATTTTATCTATAATGGTAAGGGGATCTATAGGTTTTTCAAAATATCCATTGCAGCCTGAAGCAACGGCCTTCTCGCGATCACCAACCATAGCGTATGAAGTAATGGCAATAATGGGTATGTGGCCGCTTATCTTATAATTTCTGATTCTTTTGGTTACCTCATAGCCGTCTATTCCTGGAAGATCAATATCTACAATAATAAAGAAGGGTTTTTCTTTTTGAGCAAGCTCAACTCCTTTCTCGCCAGTTTCTGCAGCCACAACCTGATAACCATTTCTTTGAAGAGCATAAGTTATCAGCTTCAGATTGTTTTCATTGTCTTCAATTACTAAAACCTTTTTCATACAAAACCTCTTTTATTGTTTCGATACATTTTTTACTTCTCCATTGTATTTTATCCTTACAGGAATTTTTATAGTAAACGTGCTGCCCACACTATACTCACTCTTTACCGATATTTCACCCTTCAGAATTTCGGTAACAAGTTTCTTGGTGAGATAGAGGCCAAGGCCTGTGCCCTAAGTCTCTATATAAAATTCAAATCATGATTTTTGTCGGAATCCGACAATTCTGTTCTAAAATCTCCGAAATACATAAAAATGTGTGACAGTGCAAACAATTTGTGCTATTGTTAAATATATGAATTATATAGTATTAAAATTTATTTAATATTGTTTTGTATATTTATTAATTTAATATACTTTTATCAAAAGGTATTTCGATAAAAGGTTATTTAGTCTCTGTGTTGTGTATAGTTATTGAAAACAGGAGAGGAAAATGAGTATCCCTCATACAGAATCATTAATAAATGCCTTACTTGATGGTGATCAATCTCGGTCCATTGAGGAAGCAGAGAATCTTATGGCTGCCGGCATTAGCCGTGAAGAAATCGTTATACACGCAATTGAAGCGGCTATGGAAAAGTTGAGCGAAAAATGTACTATTGAGCAATTTAACTTACTGGAAATCATGCTCGCTGGCCGGGCGGTGACTGGTGTGATGAAAATGCTCTATCCGCAAGGGTCTTTTCCTGATACGAGAAAAGATACAATTGTTATTGCAAGTCTGGAGGGAGATGTTCATGATCTTGGAAAAAATATTTTTAAAATGGTCTTGAATGCAAAGGGATACAGGGTCATTGACTGTGGAAAAGACTGCCCTGTTAAGAAATTGGTTGAAACTGCTGCTCAGGAAAATGCTCAAGTGATTGGCATTAGCGGCTTGATCACCACCATCATTCCTCAGGTAAGGCAAGTGAGAGAGCAAGCGATAAAGCAGGGGCTCGGGAATGTAACGATCATCGCAGGGGGGGCAGCGCTGAGGCAGGCTTCGGAAGAAAGCTTAAATGTTGACTTTGCAGCCGAATCTGTTTTTGATGGAGTGAAGTATCTTGATCGAATGGGGGAGGGAAAGAAGAATGAATAGTATTGAACGAACCCAGGCGACAATAGATTTTAAAAGCGCAGATCATGTTCCAGTGATTGCTCAGGTCTTTGGCCATGCGGCATGCTTTGCAGGAGCCCCTCTCACCGATTACCTTCGAAATGGTGAACTGCTGGCGCATTGTCAAATTCAAGCCTTAAATCATTATGGTTATGATGCTGTTTTTGCCGTCATGGACGTGAATGTTGAAACCGAGGCAATGGGATCAGTTTTGGAGTATCGGGAAGGTCAATATCCTTTTATCAAGGCTTACGCACTTTCCGAAGATATTGATTTGAAAAAAGTCTCTATGCCGGATCCTTATCTGGCAGGACGGATGCCGGAATTGTTAAAGGCAGTGAAAATTCTGAGACGTGAAATTGGTGACAGAAAGTTGGTCATTGGTTGTGTGCTTGGCCCAATGACTTTGACAACACAACTCATAGGAATCGAAAAGGCCCTCTACCTGGCAATAGATGAGCCGGATAAATTTACCTACCTGCTCAATTTTGCAGTAGAAGTGATTATCCAGTTTGGATTGGCCCAAATCGAGGCAGGGGCGCATCTCCCTGTAGTCTTTGACCCTTCATCTTCTCCTGCGGTCATTCCCCCTCAATTTTTCCGTGAGTTTGAACTGCCGAGGCTGAAAAGAGTATTTTCTGCATTCAAGGAGGCTGGGGCAGTAGCCAACTGATTGCATATTGCCGGTCCAACCGATCCTATTCTACCCTTTTATCCCGAAGCTGGAGTAGATATTGCGAATTTCGATTATTGTGTTGATCCCTTAACTGCTCAACAGAGGCTCCCTCAAACCTGTCTTGACGGCAATATCAAGCCATTTTCATTTGTTGAGGCAATGCCGGAGGAAATTACTATCGAATCAGCTAAGCTACTGGATCTGTTTGCCGAACGTAAAGGGTTTATTCTCTCCTCTGGTTGTGAGATTCCACCGGAAGCCAAACCGGAAAATATAACTGCTCTGGTATTATCTGTAAGAAAGTAGATGTGATTTTATGCCCAAAATGATCGTTACATTACAGGAAAATGAACGGCAGATACCTTTCGTCCCTGGTCGATCTGTCTATGAGATCCTGAATGAAACCGACCTTCGGGTCCGCTCAGGATGCCGGGGCATAGGAGCGTGTGGTCTTTGCCGTATAAGGATTGAAAAGGGGAAGGTCAATGGGCCGACAGAGAGCGAGCGGATATATATAAATAATGATCAACTTAACAAAGGTATTCGCTTAGCCTGTCAGGTATGGCCGAAGGATGATCTGAAGATAGAAATAATTGCACCCGTTCCCGAATCAAACTGGAGAAATCTCCCTGTTGGCAAGGCTGAGCTCTCCTCTTTTTCATTGAATGAGTCCTTTCAAGGAACAAAGTTCCCTTATGGTATCGCCCTAGATTTGGGGACTACGAATATAAGCCTTTCTCTCCGGAATCTTGCCACCGGCCAAGCTTTGACAGGTCGTATAGGTAAAAATCCGCAATTGGCATTTGGCTCTGACGTAATGACAAGACTGGCAATAGTCTCAGAGGATAAACAGAGAGCAAACCGGCTGTCTGAACAGGTCGTGGCAGCGATAAGTGAGGCCCTGTGGGATATCGCCACCCGTGATGGGATTAATTTACAATGTATAAGGAAGATGACCTTGGTAGGAAATACTGCCATGTTGGCACTCCTGACAAAGGAGAATTATAGTATGCTCCTGGAGCCTGTCCATTGGGTAGATTTAATACCCTGTTTTCCAAAGGATATAAAGGAGTGGAGAACTATCTGGGGCCTTCATCCGCAGGCATCTATCGAGATTATCCAGCCCCTCGCCGGATTTATAGGGTCTGATCTGCTGGCAGGAATTTTGGTGACACGCCTGCTGGAAAATGAGGGAGGCACCCTTTTTATTGACTTCGGGACCAATTCAGAGATTGCTTTATGGGATGGACTAACCTTGAGGGTAGTCTCTGCAGCCGGCGGTCCTGCCTTTGAGGGGTGTGGAATACAATGTGGAATGCCGGCTGAATCTGGTGCGATTTACAGAATTTTTCATAAGCAAGGATTATGGAATTTTGAGGTTATCACAGGAAATGAGCCTTGTGGAATATGTGGTTCAGGGATGGTGGATCTTATTTCTACCCTTCTCGGATTGGGGGAATTAACCAAAATTGGCCAGTTTGTGCATCCTCTTCCCCAGGAAGGTTTTATAATTGTAAAAGAGAAAAAAATTGTCTTAACAAAAAAGGATGTTGATATATTCCAGCGTGCCAAGGCAGCAATTGGTGCCGGAATCAAAGTGTTACTCAGTGAGGCGAACCTTGGTTATAAGGATTTGAGGAAGGTTTATGTAAGCGGTGCCTTTGGCAAGTATCTGAACATTGAGAATGCGCAAGAAATCGGCCTTCTCCCTGAAATTGATGCTAACCTCATTGAACTTCTCGGAAATACTGCTTTATCGGGGTGTGAGAATGTATTACTTTCATCAAATGCTGCCAAACAACTGGATAACATACGAGAGCGAGCCCAGATTATAAACCTTTCCCAACACCCTTATTTTGAAGACCTTTTTATTGAAAACTTATACCTTCAAAACTTGCGATAGGTAATCAACTTATGGAAAAAATATTGTCTGAAATAGAGAATAATTTTAATAAATTTTTAAAAGTAGCTCAGTATCTTACCAGCCTAACATCTCAACAAGATGTATTTAATGAAGCTGGAAAAATCATCATCGACTTTTTTGGTGCAGACCTTGTCGCCTTTGCTGAATGTAAGATGGATGGGAATATCATGGGGCACCATTGGAGGATGGCCAAGGGTACCACCTGTGAAAAGATGATTACAGAAAAAATAAAAGAGGCCGTCATCGAGGTATTAGACAGTGGCTTTCTTACCTTTCGCACAATTCACATCCCGGATGTTTGCTCTACCGTATTTTTGCCCGTAACAGAAAATCATCAGACAGTATACGTGATGTTAGTAGGTCATTTAACACAAAAGCCGCTCTCGAAGGAACTGCTCAACATCTATCTTGCCATGGCCATCATAGCCGGCACAATGAGCTACAGGTTATCATCAGAGAGAAAGATTCAGGATCTTGATGATATTCTGCGTGCTGTTCGAAACGTCAATAAACTGATTGCCAAGGAAAAAGACCGGGATAGATTATTAAAAGGCATCTGTAACTGTTTGATAGAGTCTCGGGGTTACAAAACAGCCTGGATTGTCCTCGTTGATGAAAACGGACACTTTGTGACTGCAGCTGAAGCCGGTATAGGGGAGGATTTCAGTCCTATAAAGGAAGGATTGATTTATAGTGAATTTTTGGAGTGTTGTAATAAAGCACTCATGGAGTCCGATATTGTAATGATCAAGGACTCGCTTGCCGATTGTTCAGGATGTCCCCTTTTTAAGATATCTCAACACGATTCAGTACTTGCTGCCCGCTTGGAACATAAGGGATCAATCTATGGTATGCTGGTAGTTGTCCTTCCTCACCGAATGCCTGAAGATGAAGAACAGTTATCACTGTATAAGGAGATGGCTGATGATATTGCTTTAGCCCTGCATAACATCAAAATAGAAGCAGAACGTAAACGGGCTGAGAAGGCGCTTGAAGCATCGGAGACTAAATTTAGAACAGTATTTGAAAATGCGGGGAGCGCAATTTTTATTGCAGATATAGAGACGGGAAAGATACTGGATTGTAATAAGGGGGCTGAGAAGCTGATCGGAAGACCACGAGACGAGATAATTGGAATGCATCAATCAGATCTCCATCCCCAAGACGAAAAAGAAAAATATAAAAATATATTCGCTTCTCATGTCCAAAAAGAGTACCTTGCTGATTGGGAGGGAGAAGTTCAGCATAGGGATGGGAGAAGAGTTCCAGTTATTATCAATGCCAGAATTATGGAGATATATGGTAAGAAGGTAAATGTCGAATTTTTCATAAATATCACAGCGCGTAAGAAAATAGAAAACGAATTACAAAAAATAGACAAATTAGAAGCCATTGGTGTTCTTGCCGGGGGCATTGCTCATGATTTTAATAACCTGTTAACAGGCATTCTTGGTAATCTATCGATGGCAGAACTTTATATGAAACCGGAAGATAAAGCTTTTGATCTATTAGCCAAAGCAAAACAAGCATCTTGTCGTACAGGAGAATTGACTAAACAACTACTTACTTTTTCCAAAGGTGGTGCTCCGGTTAAAGACACGGCATCTATATCAGAATTGATAAAGCAGACAGCAAGCTTTTCATTAAGAGGATCTAATGTAAAATACGAATATTCTCTATCAGATAATCTCTGGCCAGTTGAAATTGATGAGGGCCAAATAAGCCAGGTTATCAATAACTTAATGATCAATGCAGATCAGTCAATGCCACGAGGAGGAACAATCAGCATAAGTGCTGAAAATGTGATTATCGGAGTAAATGACGAGTTGCCACTGAAGGGAGGGAAATATGTTAGGGTATCTGTGAAAGATCAGGGGACCGGTATTCCACAAGAGCACCTTAGCAAAATATTTGACCCTTATTTCACTACCAAAGAAAATGGAAGTGGTCTTGGACTGGCTAGCTGTTACTCTATTGCTAAAAACCACGGAGGATATCTTACGGTTGAATCCGAGATAGGAGTTGGGACAACTTTTCATATCTATCTTCCTGCTTCTGAAAAAGAGGACTTTAAGATTGAAGGTATTACTGAAGAAATATCATATTTAGGCAAAGGGAAAATACTCCTTATGGATGATGAGCAGGGTATGATAGATACTACCGGAGAGATGTTGATTGAGCTTGGATATAAAGTTGAAATTGCCAAAAACGGTAATAAAGCACTTGAACTCTATAAAAAGGCAAATGAGGGAGGAGAGCCATTTGATGCTGTTATACTTGATTTAACCATACCAGGCGATATGGGAGGCAAGGAAACTATCCGAAAACTTCGAGAAATAGATCCTCATGTAAAGGCTATTGTTACGAGTGGCTATTCCAATGACCCTGTAATG
>DAOVDY010000035.1 GCA_030669265.1 Desulfobacteraceae bacterium
GAATGGATGAATAAGAAGAAGGTCCACGGCCATATAAAAAAGCCCTCTCTAAAGGCAAAAGGGCGACCAAACAGCACTCCAAACATTCCCCCCAGTGAGCCTTGATGAAAGAAAGAAAGAAATGTTCCTGCAGCAGCAAATAGGGCCACTATGTGGTGAAGGTTATTGCCAAAGATGTCAATTTCTGGTATCTCCTTTAGCTTTCTATTGGAAAATATCAAAGGGAGATATTCAATAGTTAACACACCAAGATATGCAGTGATACAAAAAGATACCTCGGTCAACATTGAATGGACATTGGCATGCCAGAAAATAAACCACCCCCTTAGCGGTTGCCCAATATCTACCCCAAGCATTGCAATGGCAGACGAGTAACAGATGAAACCGATAACAACAGCTGCGTTAACAACAGCCTTTAGGTTTTCACGAAAGGGATAAATAAAAACTTCGCCAATGATATGGGTCAAAAATCCTGTAAAGAATGCACCTGCACCAAGGGCAATTATGGAGAGATCAAATACAATCCACAAACCAAATGCAAAGTAGTGATTCATGTTTGTCTGGTTCAGTCCTTTAAAAAAACATAAAAAGGCCGACACCAAACCCCAGGTAATAAGGGCAATCCATAGCACCATCCATGGCACAAATCTCTTTAATGAACATCTTTGAACACCATTGGGGATTAAAGCCAAATCCATAACTATCCCTTTGTTTTGTTGGTTTTATTGTGTGCAACTGACATTATTTAAATTCCCCTGTCAAATAATTGTCTGCCATACGCTTCAACCAGTTTTTCGTGCTCATATAATATACCTTGGGTTTGGTGCCAAGCCTCTCCAGCAATCTAAAGGCATGCGGACTTTTGATAAGCTGAGAAATCGTATGCTCAGAGTTATTAAGGTCACCAAAGGTTATAGCCTTTGTGGGACAGGCCTCTACACAGGCAGGAATATATTCATTTTCTTTCAGATCTCTTCTCCCCTCTGCATATGCCTTAGACTTGGCCCTCATAAGCCTATGGTGGCAAAATGTACACTTCTCTACTACTCCTCTCATTCTCGGGGAAACCTCTGGAGAGAGATATCTATCCATGCCTTCAGGGAAAAGGGGATCAAACCAGTTAAAAGCTCTTGCATGATAGGGACATGCAGCCATACAGTATCTACAACCTATACACCGTGTATAGATCTGGCTTATTATTCCAGTGTTTGGATCTTTTCTGGTTGCTGTTGCCGGACACACTGGCACACATGGTGGATTATCACACTGCATACAAGGTCTGGGGATATACACGACCTCAGTTTCTGGAAACTCTTTTCCATTCGTTACCATGGAAATCTGAAGCCAGGCTATGTTCCTTGTCTTATCCGATTCATCATACAATACAGAAATATTATTTTCAGAGGCGCAGGCGATAGTGCATAGACCACAGCCAGTGCATTTATCTAAATCAATAACCATCCCGTATCTATTGCCTTTACTGTTCTCTTCCTTTTTCATAGCCTTTTCTTTGCGTAAGGAATGTTATGCCTTGATTACCTTAACCCTCGTATTCCACCACACAGGTTGTCCACTTAAAGGATCCTCAATTGGGTCAATTATCTCATTAGGGTTGACGCCCTTTCCCTTAAGATACTTATCATATGCAGTATGTCCAAGACCAAAAGGGACAAAGATAACACCAGGCATAGCCCCATCAAAAAGATGAATCCTCACCGATAACTCGCCCTTAGAAGATTGTAATATCGCCCTTGAACCCTCTGCTAGACGATATTGAGATGCCGTTTTTGGATTAACCTCCACAAAAAGATCATCTTTTGTAAGCTGATGATCAAAGAGTGTTTTATTAAGGAATGGTGGGCTTCCTATCCATCCACTTGCCAGGTTTATAAATTCAATGGGTAAAAAAAGTAATGGATATTGATTTTTATCTCCGCTTGATTTTAATTCTTCATAGTGGGGCATATATACCTCATCTCCCTTAGAGCGTATGCCCAAATCTAATAACGTATCATCAAATGATTTTCCTTCCAGGGCGTAGGCCCCTACAGGCCGGAGGCCCTTTGAATAGGCCTTAAGGGCCAATTCTATCTCAGTGGAGAAAAATTCAAATTTTCTACTAGGGGTTTTAAATATATCTGTCCATTCGCCAAAGGAATGTGATGGGGTATACCAGTATCCATTTTTTGTAATATCTTCCCACGAAACCTTGCTTTTCCCTGCATCATAAAGCCCGCTGACCCTCTCCTTTACGGCCTCTTCAAAATTAGCCCACTGAAAGGAGCCAGCAACTGATCCGCCTATTCTCTTTGCCAGGGATATGATGACATCCCCGCTGTGTCTCGTGCTATACAATGGTTTTACTACTGGCTGAGAAAGGGCATAGAGAGGATATTGAATCCCAGTCGGCCTTACAATATCAATCATCTTTTCAAGATGGCTATGATCAGGCAGAATCATATCAGCCATCATAGAGGTTTCATCCATAAATGGAGACAAACTCACGATAAAGGGTATCTTTGCCAGCGCCTGGATAAAACTCTGGTTATCAGGGATAGTATAAACAGGATTTGCAGAACACAACAGAAGCGTATCAACAGGGGAACTTTGGTTACCATTTATTGCCTCTGTAAACTTATGTATTAGGCTCCTGGTAAACGGATATTGTGAAGTTCCGGCACGATCGAGTCTTTCTTTTGTAAGGCCATTGTTGGCCACTGAATCATATTCTACCTCTGCCCAAGGGGCCAAAGGAACATCATCGGTTATGAGAGTCCCTCCTTTGGTATTTATTCTTCCTTTCAATGCATTAAGTGCATAGACCGCCATAAATTCATACAAACTGCCAGGAAATGTTCCTTTCCCTCTTCCAGCAAGGGCAATAGGGGCATGAGCTGAGGCAAACTTTCTGGCTACCTCAATAATTACTCGCCTCTTTATTCCTGTGATTATTTCTACATTCGCGGGAGAATACTTCCCTAAGACAATTCCTGAAAATCCCTTGTGTTCCACTCCCTTTTCATCAAACCAATCATAGAAACCAAAACAATGATTTTCGATAAATTCTTTGCTGTATAGTTTTTCCTTGATAATGACATGGGCTATTCCGAGGGCCAGGGCTGCCTCTGTTCCTGGAAATGGGGCAAGCCAAATGTCAGCCTTTGATGCAGTATTTGAGGCTCGTGGATCAACCTGGACCACATGCGTTTTATGTTTTTTTTGCTCATCACTGATCCAGTGCCTCCAGACACTCAGCATACTACCAGGAAAGCCCCATCCATCTAAAAGGCCACAGCCAAAGCTTAAAATAAAATCGGTATTTTCCAGATCAAATGCTAAAGGACCATTGATTCCCTGCATAAGGAAATTAACCATAGTATGGGTATCTTCTTCTTGTGGCATACGCAGGTAGTTTGGGCTTCCAATAGAACTGAGCAGTCTTTTAATGAGAAGGGCCATAGTAGATCGAGACTGATTCCCATCAATAGCTGCCAATTCTTCTGGTACTCCTTTATCTCGTAATCCTTTTATTCTGGTAGTCAATGTATCGAGAGCTTCATCCCAGGATATTTCTTTCCATTTCTCTGACCCCCGTGGCCCCACCCGTTTCATTGGTGCCTTCCACCGGATTCCTTCATTGTATAGAGTCTGGAGACCTGCCATGCCAAGGGGGCATATTGCTCCTTGATTTACTGGATACTCACTCCTGCCTTCTATTTTGACTGCCCTGCTGCCAACCTTTCTGACCTGGATACCGCATGCACCGGGACAAAGCGTGCAGACGGTTTTTATATACGAAAATTTTCCTCTCTCCGGCACTGGTACCCACGCCCAGTTCTGAGTCCATATGGCAATATCATCTATAAGTTTCCAGGGGAGCGGGGATAACAGGGTTCCCCCTAATCCTCCTGCGACAAACTTAAGAAAATTCCTGCGATTAAATTCCA
The DNA here is from genome assembly GCA_030669265.1 of Desulfobacteraceae bacterium. GTDB lineage: Bacteria > Desulfobacterota > DSM-4660 > Desulfatiglandales > B25-G16 > B33-G16. The sequence goes on from DAOVDY010000035.1 coordinate 3,948, forward strand.
TTTTGTCTATCCTTATTGTAACGACTCAGCCACGGATATACACTGATTACCCCCTCCGGCCTGTAAGCCCTACGGGCTGGAAGGCTAATATTTTTTCTTTTTTTATCTTTATATTTAAACCTATCTGTGTGAATCTGTGGAAATCTGCGGCTGAATAGTTTTTCCTCATTTATGACATACAAAACAGGCGTTGTTGTTTTCCTTTCCTTTTCGTTTATGGCAGTCAGCACAATCATCCATTTTCATTGTATCCCATGTGTTTTTTTTGTATCCGGCAATATTTCTCCCCCATATATCGATACTATAACGGGTTAATCTATTAAGCTTGTAGGTAGGTGGAACTTTTCTTGTAGCAAAATCGCCATGGCAGACCTTGCATTCAATCTCAGCCATCTTTACATGGGCAATGTGGGGGAAATATACGCAATCTGGCTGGCGTGCGTAGACGAGCCAGGGGATTTCTTTTTTTGTCCCAACATAATCAGTAAAAAGCTTTACTTCTTCTGAGTTTTCAGATAGTGGAGACTCCGGATCTTCATGACATTCCATACACTTTTTGATTCCAGGAATTCCAGAAAATGTACCGTCTTCATAAAAAAAGTGGCATTCCTCACAGTCCAATCCAGCATCCGATTCCGGACCATGACTGGCATGAGAAAAGATCAGTGGTTGACTCTTTTCAGAGTAAAGAAGAAGGGGAAATACCATCCATCCAACAATGAGGGCCGCAATTAAGCCTACTAAGAAGAATATCCATCCATCCATTTTAAGCCTGCCAGGCTTTTTCGCGTCAGCCTCCATACGATCCTCTTTTGTTCTCTTTTGATCAATAATGAATTGCTGACCTTTTATCCGATGTCCCCTGCTTTGTCAAGGGAAAAGACCCTCACCCCTTTAACCTATATATCCCGCTTTATCCTCCAATCCTCGCAAGAACTACCATAAGCTTCTTTAATAAAATTTAATGGAATCCTTAATGAAGAATTTTAATTTCTTGACGCTCGTCCTATTTATAGGTAAAATTTTTAATAAGCTTGTAAGACAATATGGCCTTTTTATAATGGAGGAGAAAATGTTCAGGGCTTGCGTAATCATTCTTATCCTGCAATTAGGGTTTTTTATTCATGGTTGTACTACCTTAGAATATATCAACGGTAGTTCAAAAGAAGAATTAAAAACATTCAAAATGCCTAAATTCGAAATGATGAATGAGATGGAGAAGATTAGAGCCGAGAACGTAAATCTCCAAAGACAAATAGATATCTTAAATACCTTAAGAAAGGAGAAACAAAGGATAATAGATGAAAATGAGGGCACGATTGCAAGCATACGAGATGAAAATCAGTTCTTGAATGAGCAGATAAGAACTCTCAAAAGTGAAAGCCAAAGGATAAGAGAGGAAAATGAGAGCAGGATCGCAGGGCTGAGAGGGGAAAATGAGAATGAGCTTGCAAGGTTAAGAGAGAAAAATGAGCTCCTAAGTGAGCAGATAAAAAATTTAACAAAGGAGCACCAAAAAGTTAAATATGAAAATAAATCCCTTGTGAAAATACTAACTAGACAAAAAGAAACCCTTTCATCTCAATCGAATGCATTGAAAAAATATATTCAGAAATTAAAGATCAAAGTACTCAGTATAGATAGTAAAAATTCTGCTGAAAAGATGGCAAAAAAGCTTAATGAGATTGGTTATGACATAAAATCAGTCAGTTACGCTCCTCAATCCAAGTTTTCACGAAATACAGTATATTTTACACAAGAATTCAAGGATGAAGCAGAGCAGCTTACAGTTAGTCTTGGAGGTAACACAACATTTAAACCCCTGAATTGGCCGTCGGTATTCGATCTTATTGTAGTGACAGGTGAAAACCCTTGAGGATTGTTATCTGATAATTTTAAGCATAATCCTTATCTCCAGCAGTAATGAAATGTTATTAAAGCTATGCAAACTAGTCGTTGTCAAGCTTGTTACAGGATTTAGATACTGAAAAGGCGTAATAATTGTTTGTTAATGAGGAGGGATCGAAGCCCGAGGAGTAAAAGGCGGGGTTTTCTGAGAAAAAGATTCCAAAGAAGCTTGTCTGTTTCATCGCGGGTGAATACGCTGAACAAACGTTTGGTGGCTGGATTCAATATGTCCAAAAGCCTAGCGTACTCTGCCTGAGTAAAATTTTGAAGAACCGTACGCATTAGCATGTGGCGGCCTAACTCCTTTCGTAAGGCTCGCAATTCTCGCCTTGATCCACCGTTAAGGATCGCTTCAGCAACGCCTTGCGCACCTCGAAACCCGGTGACTATACCACCCACTGTAGAGACTTTTACATGACCGGCAGCATCTCCTACTAGATAAACATGGCTTTCTTGGATCTTCCGGTGAAAAGGAATCCATTTGGTATAGAATGGGGTTCGGGCACTTTGAAATTCAATGGGCACCAGACCCTTACTCTCAAGGAAACATTCAAGGAAGCTAAAACCCTCCTTCTCCTCCTCGCTGATAAGGCCGAGAACCCCCTGCCTCGGCGAGTGAGGGATCAGCCAGTAGAAATACGGCGTATCTCCCGGGGCAAACCAAACTCTTATTGTATCTGAAGGCATGTCTTTTGGCAATTCAACAACGGCTTGAAATAGGGGAACAGTCGGCTGCTTTGACCAACCAGCACTTTGTGCAACCTTGCTGAAGGCCCCATCAGCACCAACAAGGATATCGGCCGATTCCTCTATCAGGGTCCCATCACCATTGTGTGATAAAGTGAAGGTCAGCCTTTTTCCGTTAGGCTTAAGGTTCAAGAAAAGGTGACCGGCCAAGACCTTGGTCCCACTTGCTTCTGCCCGTTCTGCCAGCCCCTGAATGAGCTTCGAGCGCTCAATGACCAGATCAGGCCTCTGGAGCGAGATCGTCGCAACACGTCCATCAGCAAACAATTCGAAGCGGCGAATCTTATTGACCACCGCGCTTTCACAAAGCGATCCTATCAGTTTCGGCATATAGCTGGTAACAATGAGGGTTCGAGGAGAAGGGTTGAGAGGGTCTTCCGCCTCAAACACCCGGACATATAAACCCTTACGGGCAAGCAGGTGGGCGGTGAAAAATCCAGCGGCCGATCCACCAATGATAGCTACATCCTTCGTCATATTACGTTTTGGTCTCCC
>DAOVDY010000151.1 GCA_030669265.1 Desulfobacteraceae bacterium
TATTCTGTTATTTCTGTGCTTGGCACTTTTATCACGTGCCCAGGGCCGGCATCAAAGATGACCGTGTAAGAGACATCTGGCTTCTTGAATGTGAACTCACTATCCTCATTCATCACTCCCTCTATGAGTACCTTTCCTTGCGAGTCTACTACCCTAATCTTTACCCCGGCAGCCGAGGACCCGTCGGAGAAGCCTCCTTCGCAGAGAATTGTCCCGTCCCCCTCATCCGAGCATGAGCACAGAGGGGTATGGGCATAGGAGAGAGAGGTCAAAAAGAGACCTAATACCAGGACTACTGTCAAGCTTAAAAACGCTCTTTTCATTGTATCACCTCCTTTCTTAAGTTAATTCTGGCTCTCTTTTTATGAGACCCATTAATATGAGAAAAATTAATGCTAAAATATAAAATGCAATCATTGCCTGCATTCCGGATAAACCCAATAAATTTCCACCAGTAAAAACAAGGATGGATATTATCAACCCTAAAACAATTGGATAAAAGGTGGCAAAGAGCATCCATTTTGTACTTCCGGTCTCAAGCCTTATCATCAGAAGGGTAGGAATGCAGGGAGGAAACATAGCCATAAAGAGCATGATGGCAAGCACATGGAGAGCTGTCCAGCCTTTCTCTTTTTCCCTTATCCTCTCTTCCAGCACCTTATCTTTATCTCCTGGTGGTGACTGGTAAATACCCCCTAAGGTTGCCACACTGCTCTCCTTGGCAGCAAATGAGCTCATCAGGGCAATATTTATCCGCCAGTTAAAGCCTGCCCATCTGGTAAATGGTTCTATAAAACGTCCAGCCCTGCCCATATAGCTACCTACTATCGTCTCTTCCCTGTTTTCTCTCCTGAGTTTACTTCTGGCTTTATCCAATTTTTTATAGGCGGTGTAGACCTTCTTGGCATATTTATCCTTTATAACTTTCCCTTCTGATTTATATTTCCCTTTTTTTATGATCTTAAAGAATTTAAAATTTTCCTTCCTGAATTTCTTATCAACTACCTCTTTTGCCTCCTTACCTTTAGCCCCCATTTTTGCCTTTTTATAATCATCCCAGTATCGTGCAAAACTCATCAATTTATCCCCGGCAAAAAGTGGGGCATATGGATTATCCATACCTATTTTTTTAAAGAAGGTTTGCTGTGCTTGGTTAGCCTGACTTATGTAATAAGCCTTTCTCTCTTTGCTTATCCCCGGGAAATAAATAAGCACATAAACAATAATGGATACCACAATAACTATAGTGATAATCTTTTTAACAAAGAGCCAGGTCCTTTCCAGGCAGCGCCTGAGGACGCCTTGAATAGTGGGCAGATGATAAGGTGGCATCTCCAAGATAAAGGGTGAACTTTCTTTTTTCCTGAATACCGTTAGGCTTAAAACCTTGGCTATTGCAAGGGCTATAATAATGGTAATGGTGGCTATAAAAAACATGGTAATCCCTTTATATGCTGAGAAGAAGATCCCGATCAAAAGCACATAAAAAGGGATTTTTGCAAGGCAGTTCATGAGAGGGACAATCATAATCGTTGCCATCCGGGCCTTCTCATCTTTCATACCTCGGCACGCGAGGACACCTGGTATAGCTCACCCACCTACGTATAGACCGCTAATAACCATAGGCAAAACAGATTGCCCATGTAAACCGAAGTGTCTGAAGATCCTATCCAGGATAAATGCCATCCTGGCCATATATCCCGTATCTTCGAGGATGGCTATGAGGGCAAAGAGGATAAGAAAGATAGGGACATAGTTTAATACGGCTATTGTTCCATCTGTCACCCATAGAGGCATGGATCGAAAAAATGGATCAAAAATAAATCCCACAGAGGGAAGAATTGAGGCGAGAAAATCTCGAAATGCGGCCAGCAAAGGCCAGGTATAGGGAGTTATATTATAGCCCTGGACTATGGCAAGTTCATAAAGAAGATAGATTGTTGCAGCCAGGATAATTGGACCAAGATACCGGTTGCAGGCTATCTGGTCAATCCTGTCTGTAAGACTTCTTTTTATTTCCTTTTTTCGTGTGACACTTGCCTCCACAATCTTTTGGGCCACCTGATACCTCATCTGGGCGATAGCCTTTTCAGGGGCCTTCTTATGCTTTAAAGTATAATCCTTTCTTTTCTCATCTACAAAATTCAGGGTCTTGGTACCATCGCTTGAGTTTTCCCTGACCAATCTCTGGGCTTCGGTGTCATTTTCCATCAGCTTCACTGCAAGCCATCGAAGCGGATAATTGGCGGAGAGGACTGTATCATCTGAGAGGAGTTTTTCGAGAGGGTTTAGATAGGACTCTAATGCCTCTCCATATTCCAAACGAAATTGGTTAGATTTACCTTCTTTAGATATTGTCCATACAGCCTCTTTGAGTTCCTTTTTTCCCTTGCCTCTGTTTCCGACCGTAAGTACCACTGGTGAATCCAGTTGCTGGCCTAATTTTTCTGCATCGATATTCATCCCCCTTCTTTCAGCCACATCCATCATATTTAAGTTAATTACAAGGGGGATACCCATTTCTGCTAACTGGAAGGTAAGATAGAGATTTCGCTCTAAATTTGAGGTATCCACAACATCCACAACTACCGCAGGCTTTTCATTGAGAAGAAAATCTCTTGCTATCCGCTCCTCTTGGGTATAGGAGGTGAGACTATATGTTCCGGGTAAATCAACAAGTTCAACAGTATCTTCTTTCAGGTGATAGGAACCTGTTTTTTTTTCCACGGTCACACCAGGATAGTTGGCAACATGCTGCCTTGCACCGGTTAGGATATTAAATATAGTTGACTTGCCAGAATTTGGCTGCCCAGCAACAGCCACCAGCATTTTTTTGGATTCTTTACTCATAATGTTTTCACCTCAACTTCTTTTGCCTCGGAATGGCGCAGACTAATATGGTATCCTTTCATTTCTAATTCAATCGGATCTATCAGGGGCGCATTGCGAATGATACGTATCCGGGTTCCGGGAATAAAGCCCATATCCATTAATCTCTGCCCAAGGATCCCATCTGCTATAACATCTACAATCTCACATTCCTGTCCGGGTTTCATTTCACCCAAGGTCATAATCTGTTTCTCCTTTTTTATAAAAGATCCAAGTTTTGCCTTCACTTGCCCGTCTCGCTTCGGGGCCGTAAGACATTCCTTTTTTATTTATATTAAAACTCTATTAATACCTCCGTGAGTTTTTTCCTCAAAACCTCCAGCCTTTTTGATTTAAATGCCTTTCTTGTATCTTCCAGAACCTCTATTGTATCTTTTATGGCTTCTTTTAATTGTAATTCACGATGAGGGTTAGTTAAGGGTAGGTGATTTAAATTCTTCTCATTTACTTTTTTCTCAAGGATGGTGGCCATAAGGTATCGATGCATATCTATTTTTTGATGGAGATCTTCAGTGCTTTTATTGATAATCTTTATGAGATCTCTTTTTTGAGTACCTTTCATTGTTTGGGAACTTTAATTTAATTAGATAAATCTAATAATCAGATGAAAAAAATTTACTCAACCATGATCTTCCTTGCCATACCAAAACCAAGTGCCAGTCTCGTATCATTTACCGCAATCATAATTGGACCGCCCCTGTTTCCCAACACTGTAAGCTTTATTCCTGGAATAAGGCCCATACTGTAAAGCTTTGACCTTATGCCCCTTCCTCCGATTATATCTATCAAGGTTACCTCTTGGCCTGGGCTCAAATCAGTAAGTTGCATCATCGTTCTCCCTCTGCCTTTTTCCTTTCCATATCCTTTATCTTTGCATTGTATTCTTTGGAAAACTTTTTCATTCTCTCCAGACATTTATCCTTTGGCTGTCCATGCACTCTGTATTCATCAAAATAATCAAGCCAGCTTGCTCCACCCCTGGGACAATTATCTATAAAT
>DAOVDY010000248.1 GCA_030669265.1 Desulfobacteraceae bacterium
GGGACATATGTGCATTTTTTAGAAATCATCGGCTATATATTCTGTCCTCTATTCGGGATTGTTCTAACAGACTATTTTTTTACACGGAAGCGAATTCTTTTGCCTGATGAACTATTTACTCGCGGTGCTTACTGGTATACAAAGGGGATCCATTGGACAGCATTTGGCTGCTTGGTGGTCGGTTCATTAGTGTTCTGGCTTGGCAGACACTTGCAGATCGGAGGAGCCATTCCAAGCTTCCTTGTAGCTGCTCTTATCTACCTTATAGTAACTAAGCCAGGGAAAAAACATCCCGTGGAAAAAGAGGTGTAGGCAACATTGCATCAACTGTTATTACTCTATTTCACATCTGTTCCAAACAGATCCCTGATGCTGCCTTTATAAGGTGGTTTGAGGATTTCCCTCTCAGTTATTATGGCAGAAATGTATTTGGCCGGAGTTATATCAAAAGCAGGATTCAAGGCATCCACACCCTCCGGGCCAAGCATATGACCATCAAAGGAAGTAACCTCTCTTGGGTCTCTTTCTTCAATAGGTATCAGGTCCCCGTTTTTTAGATCAGGATCAAAGGTTGAAAGAGGTGCGGCAACATAAAAAGGGATTTTATTTTCTTTCGCGAGCACGGCCAATTGGTAAGAGCCAATCTTATTTGCCGTATCTCCATTTGAGGCTATCCGATCAGCACCAGTTATCACTAAATCTATCATCTTTTTTCGCATGAAATAACCTGCTGCACTATCAACTATTACTGTAGCTTTGATATTTTCTTCTATTAGTTCAAATGCGGTAAGGCGAACGCCTTGAAGTAATGGCCGTGTTTCATCAACGATTACGTGCATATCTTTCCCGGCCTCATGAGCTGCCCTGATCACGCCCAAGGCAGTACCATACCCACCTGTCGCTAAGGCTCCAGCATTACAGTGGGTAAGTATCGTTGCTTTATCTGGAATAAGTTGTAGGCCATTTTGACCGATCTTTCGATTTATCTCAATATCCCTCTCTAAGATAATCTGGGATTCCTTTTTAAGAGCTCCTTTAATCTCCTCAACAGTGTTATGATTCATTATTTCCACAACCCCTACCATTTTCTCAACTGCCCATCTCAGGTTAGCTGCCGTGGGCCTCGCCAATTTCATTTGCCAGGCCATTTCTAAAAATCTTTTCCTAAAGGTTTCGCAGTTGTTCGTCTTAATAGTGCGAGAACCTAATGCAAGACCCATGGCTGCAGCTACGCCAATAGCGGGAGCACCTCTTATAGCCATTTCTCTGATTGCAGTAACAACATCCTGAAGTGTCCTGCAGACAAGCCATTCTTTTTTTTCGGGGAGTTTTCGCTGATCAATAATATAGATACAGTTATTGTCCCACTTTATTGTTGGAATCATGATAAGTATCCAGTTAGCGTTCAGCTTTCGGCCATCAGCTTTCGATTTCTAAGATCTTCTAAAATAGACAACATCACCTTGTTCCATGCCTCAGGACCATTTCCCTCTAAAGTAATGAGATCAGGATGAGCAAGACCGTTTATATGTGTGCCATCTCTACCTTGCATTAAAACAGCCTTGTCCACCACCTTTAACATGGATATATCATTTGGGCTGTCTCCAAGTGCAATAGAAAAAGTTGGTCCCCTTAGCTGTCTATAAATTTCCAAAACTGTCTCTACAGCTCTGCCCTTATTTCCGCCAAGAAATAGATGAATAAAGCGGCCTCCATATACACAATCAAGGCCATACTGTGCCGCTTTCTTGCAAAATATCTCCTTATCATCAAGAGGGTCTTGTAACATTATAGGTTCATCAAACTCTCTTTTAGATGCAAGAACAGCATGCTCTAAGGTGAGGCCAGTTAAAGAAGCAATCTCTTGAGCAGGCATCTCCGAAAAACCTCTGAAATTAAAATCCCGCTTTAATTTTCTGCTTCTCTTGAGCACCTCCTTAATCGGTCCTCCTATAAAGAGTGCATGAAAACCAACGACACTCTTATAAGAATATTCTTTCGGTAATGCAAAAGAGGTCGGAAAATATATGCCCCCACCGTTTTCTGCTATAAAAGGGCTTTCAAGAGACAATAATTCCCTAAAAAATTCAATCTCGGCTCGGGTCTTACTGCTTACCAAAATAAGAGGGATTTTCCGTGAATGAATAATTTCCAGGGCAGGTATCGCTGGGCTGAAATCGTAGGTTTGATCATCTAATAGGGTGCCGTCTAGGTCTGTGAATATCAATGTCTGAGGTTGGGGTTTTTTTAAACTGTCACGCATATCATTGCATAAAAAGCCGTTTTCTCCTTAAAAGAAAACAGTATCTGGTCAAAATTTGAAGGAGAGGCATGGGTATCAACCGATACACCGGCATGATGTAATCTATCAATCTGCACAGAAATTTGTCAATCTAATTATCCCTCGTTTGCGTGTCTTCTTGACTTTAATGGCTATTTACCATATAGGTGTAACTACTCAGGTTCAAAGTTCCAGGTTCACGGTTCAAGGTTAGAGAGATAAAATACTGTCGAATCATCAATCCAAAGTATTTGATTTTGATTCGAAGATAAATGAGGTGTTCGTCCAGTTCTTGCCACAAGCCACGCCGTATTGCATGGATGTCAACCGTGAACCTTGAACGATGAACCCGACAACCTGAGTAGTTACATATAGGTTAACCTAATGGAAATGTAAACGATTTCCTGATTTAAAACAAACCCACGTATAAAACAAAACGCCTTAATGGAATAGTGAATGAATAAAAGATCTACGTTGTTGTTT
>DAOVDY010000219.1 GCA_030669265.1 Desulfobacteraceae bacterium
TTCTTTATAGGGGGCAATAATTTTTAAGAGTCATTCCCCTTGTTCCATGGGGTTTTTTTATCAAGAAAAGCGGCAAGCCCCTTCTCGTGATCTTTTGAATAGGTAGTAAGAAGAAACTGATCTGCGTCCATATAGATACCTGCTCTATCAAGAGCAGCGGTTATAGTGGTTATGGCCTGTTTTGTCATAGAAACGGGTATAGGTGGTTTTTTGAGAATCTTCTCACCCAGAGCTATCGCAGTTTCCATAGTTGATCCATCCGAAACTACCTCTTCAGCAAGACCCCATGTCAGACATTTTTTTGCTGGCACCTGCTCGCCTAATAGGATCATCTGCTTGGTCTTAGCAGGCCCTATAAGATGAAGTAATCGAGGAATGGAGCCCCAGCTATAATTTAATCCCAATTCAATCTCAGGTATACGCATGAATGCAGACTGTCCCATGATTCGAAAATCACATGAAATTACGAGTGAAACCCCACCTCCCACACAAAATCCCTCGACAGCTGCAATGGTAACCGGCTCAGTCTCTTCCCAGGCACGACAGGCACGCGGTCCCAATATGACTCGTTCTCGCCGTTCATCCATAGTCCCACGTACCATTTTCTGTACCTCTGGGTCCTTAAGGTCCAAACCTGCACAGAAAACACCTGAAGCTCCTGTCAGGATAACAACACGGATACCTGGATCATCCTGAAAACTCAAAGCGACCTCTCTGAGCTCTCTGAGCATACGCACAGATAAGGTATTTAATGATTTCGGTCCGTTCAAAGTCACCGTGACCAGAGATTCCCCTCTTTCAATGATCAGTTCACGATATTTCATCTAAAACCTCCATCTTAATCAATACCTGATATAATAATCATCCACTCTGCCTCTGTCATCTAAAGTAACAAATAATAAGATGACTAGTTTAGTAGCTTTCCGCTTTGAGCTAATTTAGTCATAAGCCCTTGCGGACCGGCCCCGTTTCGGAGCTGGTGGGAAATACAGAGAGAAAATAGTCCCACCTGAATGATAACAATCTTCTTTGTTTGTGCAAAAGGCGCAAATGCTGATCCTCCCAGGACAAATATCACTTTCTTTGGGTATAAATCGACACCTTGAAGACGCCATGTCTATCTTGAAATTATACCGCTCGGAGAAAATTTTCATACGTAACAAGTCCGCCCCCTTCCCCCCTGCATTAAAATCATACGGTCTTTTTGAGGAATAGACCATCGTATCTTGGGTTGCAAAAAAACCTTCAAATATTCGTCTCTGAGCTTCTTCTATAATGCCAACACCATAGTCATGCACCACCAACTCGGAACCATTCCCTTTTTTTTGGACAATAATTTCTATCTTCCCCTCATCCGGAGTATTTTCCACGGCATTTTTTATCAGGCCATCAATCACTTTTTCCAAAGGATCCAAAGGTACATATATTGGTGGTGTAGATAGAAGGTTGCGTATAATCTCCACCCTGCGGTGTAAAAATAATGGTTTGCTATACTTAAGTCTTTCCTTGACATATTCATCCAGAATAATTTCTTCTTGTACGATTTCCTTGGGTCCAAATATTTCTTCAACGCGTTTTCTAACTCGCTCAACTATGGGAACATCTCCTGCCTCTTCAGTAATAAGGCTTTCCAATTCATCGGTGTACTGATCAAGTATCAGGGAAAGGAGACCATAGGTTTTGTGTTGTTTATCCTGCATGATATCTTCCACTTCGTACTCAATATCCTTTATACGATCTAGATTTCTTTGGGCCCTTTCTATGGATGGCTTCCAGGTCTCTTCGGGAAGAGCTACCAATTTCCTTGTCAGTATATTTAAAGAGCTAGACAGGATTGCAACGGGTGTTTTTAATTCATGGGAAAGATGGTTGATAACATTGTCTTTTGCCCTGTTCAGGCTTGTAACTTCCTTATATGCCTTTTTTAGCTCATTAGAAACTCTGGCGTTTTCAACAGAAAGGGCAACGGTTCCCGCTATCATGCTCAATAGATCAACATCTGTATTATCAAAAACCCCTTCTTTTTTATTAATGGCACATAAAACCCCTACAATGCGATCACTACTTCTCAAAGGCACATCCAGCATATTACGGGAATCGTATCCAAGTTGCTCATCCACCACGGAATAATAATTCGGGTCTTTGGAGGTATCAGGAACGATGACTGGTTCACCGGTTTCGATGACTTTACCTGATATACCTTTATCTGCAGGAAAACGAATCTCTTTTGCCCTTTTCTGGGTAGCCCTATCCTCATATGCCGTTCCTAAAAAAAAGAGCTCCCTCTTCTCCTCATCTAGCAATATAACAATTGCTCCGTCAACGTTCAGGAGTATTTTAATCTCACTGCTGATATAATCCAGAATATCTTCTAAATCAGGATATGAGGGGAGAGCCATGCTTATCCGAAGTAATGCATCATTGATGCGAGCTATCCTCTTTTCCTGTGTAATATCTCTAAAGATTATAAGTTCCTTGGCTTGCTCTTCCTCAGATTCAGAATGGCAAACCGCCCTCATAGATACATCAAGAATCCGACCATCCTTAGTAAGACGCCTGGTTTCTTGACGCTGCAACACCTTTTCCTTTAAAAGCCGTCTAAAATAATCAGCAGTCTCTTGCTTAAGTTCTGAAGGAACAAACGGAATAAATTTCCCTCCCATTTCCTTGAGGGTCCACCCAAACATTTCGGTGAATGCATGATTTAGGTAGTACACCCGTCCATCAACAGTAAGTACCTCTATGGGGTATGGTACAAAATCAATGAGGGTTCCAAGGCGCCTTGTGGATTTTTGAAGAGCCCCCTCTACCTTCTTGTGCTTGGCAGCCTCTTTTTGCAAATCCCTGACCTTTTGTTCTAATTCTTCATAGGTCTGTTTCTTGGCCATGAATAACTCCTCCACTTAACCTAAAGATAAGAAAGCTTCTCGAGTTTATCTATTACGATATTATAGGATCATTGAAATCTCAACATCGTTTTTGCTATTCATTATCTCACGTTATCGTATATATATTAGCTATAAGTCTATTTTACTTACTGCTTTTGTACTTTG
>DAOVDY010000118.1 GCA_030669265.1 Desulfobacteraceae bacterium
CCAGATTGGCCGTGGGCTCGTCTGCAATAACAATGAATGGGTCTGTAACCAGGGCCCTTGCAATAGCAACCCGCTGCTGTTGCCCGCCGGACATCTTATCGGGCCTATGATGTACAAAGGCGGATAAGCCGACTTCATCGAGACGAGAAAGTGCATTATCTCTTGCCTCAGATGAAGATGTGCCCTTGATCTGAAGGGGCAGCATGACATTTTCCAATGCAGAAAGAACCGGTATCAGGTTAAACCCTTGAAAGATGAAACCAATAGCCCTATTTCTAAGTTCAGCGCGCATATTGTCAGATAATCGGACAACTTCCTGGCCCTCGACAAACAATTGCCCGGAGGATGGTTCATCAATGGCACCAATAAGGTTTAACAAGGTGGTCTTGCCGGAGCCGGAAGGCCCCCATATAGCTATAAACTCTCCTTTATCAATACTCAAATCAACACCTCTCAGGGCATGTACAGACGATTCCCCCATGAGGTAATCTTTTTTAATATCTCTCATTTCAATTAGTGACATGATTCTAACCCTCCTTTCTTACAGATTCTCAGATAGTTTCCAGAATTTTTCCGCCTTGGCCTGATCTCCGGCCTTTATGTATAGCTCAGCAAGGTTTGAGTAAACCTTCTTTTTTATTGATGTTAGAGATTCAGGATTCTTCTCGATCAAGCCGGCCAGATACTCAAAATCCTCCAATGCTATATCTCCCCTGTTCAGAAAAGAAGGGAGACTTTTCGAATTGCTGGCCCTTGTCATTCGCACAGAGACATTGTCAGCATCTCTTTTCACTGCCTTATCCATTAAGCCGGTCCCCTTATTAACATAAGACATCTTTCTTATAGGATTCCATGTGGTATTTGCCATCATAGTAGTGGCACTCCCCAGATAACACATGGTTTCATTATCCTTCTTGTTGATCTCATAGGCTCTGGACAGAAACTCCACCGCCCTGGGTGCATACTCTTTGGCATCTTTTCTCGCCTTTATATGATAGGCGATACCAAGGGCTTTTAGTGCTTCATAATCAGAGGGGTTTTGATCCAGACCCTTTTGAAATCCAGAGATCTTTTCTGACAATTGCACATCTGTTAAATCTTGCAGTCCGTGCCAGTCCTTGGCCCACACTGGAGTGATTAGAAAAAATAGTGCAGCCAAGAGAAGATGAAATATTATCCTATGATGTGAGTAAAATCGGTTTCTCATTTTAATCTCCCTTTTTTGTTTCTTTTAAAGTATCCATGTTTGTTGATTACAGGATTAGTATAATAATGAATATGTTGTATGCAACGGAGAAGCGATAAACTGGAGCAACAAGTGTGTGGAAGGGATTCATCAAGGATGAAAAGGGATAATAATTCTAATCAGGATTCACTTGAAATGAAATAATCCGGCACCAAAAGGTTAAGGGAGGTTAAAATTGTTTCTTCAGGGATTACACTCTCTTTATCTATCTTAGTTTTTTTCTTGATTTTTATTCAACCATGGCCGCTTATCCGGACCTACAATCTTTGAAACCCTCTGAAAAATCCAGTCAAATGGAAGATCTTCTTTAGGGGAAAACTTCTCTATATATTCTATATAAGGTGCGCCCTTTAGATCTTTTTCAGGTAAGATCGCATCCCTTTTTCCATCAAATTCCACTGTAGGCAATCCGTTTTTCTCGCAGAGGACTTTGTCAAACGTTGCAGCCGCGCTTACCCATCTTCCATTCAAAAAGAACTGGTTGTATCCATGCCTGGGGAATGTATTGGTTCCCATCATTTCAAGAATGTGGGCGGGTAATTTATGGTTTCTGATCTTGGCAAAGACTAATCGGCTCGGGATACCTGCAGCCCTTCCAAGTGCTGTAAGGAGCACTGCCTTTTGGACACAGTATGCCTTCCCCCACTCAAGGATCCTGGATGCTTTAAAGTCCTCTATAAATACAGAAATCATATAGATATTGTATCTGATGGAATCCCTCACAAAATAAAAAAGACCTATCGCCTTTTCCTCATCGCTGACACAGCCACGTGTGACGTTTTTTACTGTTTCAATAATTTTCTTGTGGTCCGCCTCGATAGTTGAAGTCGCTCGTAGATAGTGCCCCATTTCTGAATCCATAAACCATCTCCTTATTGAATCATGGTATCCCTTAACTTGATAGTATAGAGACTATGATAGATTTTAGGTTGTAAGGAAGTCCCTCAAGGGTTAATAAACCCGAAGATAAAAACATTTAAAAAGGAGGAACTTCCTATGGCAATTAAAGTAAAGAGAAGCAAGATTAATTTCAAGGGAAAAATGGTTAACATTGGTATCGACATGCATAAAAAATCCTGGCGAATCACTGCCCTTGTTGAAGGGGATATAGTTATGGCTGTAACACTTGCCAGGCCAAACTATGATTCTTTCAAGAAATTACTGGTTCAGTTTTTAGGCAATTACGTGCGCATAGTTTACGAAGCCGGTCCTGGTGGATTTGACCTGTATGACAGGCTTACAGATGATGGCGTTGAATGCATTGTTACTCCTCCGTCCTTGATCCCCACCGCGAGCGGATCTAAGGTCAAAACAGATAAAAAAGACAGTTACAAGCTGGCCAGGCTGCTTGAAAGTAATATGCTTAAGGAAGTATGGGTCCTTTCTCCTGAAGAAAGGGCTCACAGGCAGTTGGCAAGGACCAGACGGCAGATAGTTAATCATCGTTCAGATGTCATGCGCCAGATCAAGAGCCTTTTATTGTTTCACGGCATCCAAATCCCGTTTCCTGGCAAACAACAATGGAGTGGTCTGTTCATAGCATGGTTAAAAGAGCTCGATCTTGGCGATGAATACCTCAACAAATCACTTGAGGCCTTGATCAAGCTTTTCGATTATCTGAGCATTGAGAAAAAGAGCCTGACTCACGAGGTCATTAAACTGGCCAGGGAAGAAAAATATGCATCAAGGGTAAAGCTCCTTAAAAGTATACCTGGTATCGGGGCATTGAGCGCTATGGAGATCCTGGTTGAGCTTCAGGACATCGCTCGTTTTAAAACAGCCGATGAGCTTGCTGCCTACCTTGGCTTGACACCATCTCAACATTCTAGTGGAGAGCATACCAGAATGGGGCATATAACCCATGCAGGCAATGATAGGGTAAGAACCACGCTGGTTGAATCCTCCTGGATCTTGATTGGAAAGGACCCTGAAATAAAAAAGAAATACGATAATATAAAGTATAGAAGCGGTGGCAAGAGAGCCATTATTGCGGTGACCAGAACACTTAGTGCGCGGATCAGAAGGATGTTGCTTGATCAGATTCCTTATAAAATTGATCTTAAGAAGCCCTTTAAGAAGGCCGCTTAATAATAACCTATAGCCAGGATATATTTAAATATATTGTCAAAGAGCGTATTGAAACCACTTACATAATAAATGAAATATCCATTTGGAACAAGACACCCTTTTAATCAGGTGACCGTGTGGAGATTTCCTGTAGCCGTTCAATAGGACTTCGTTTATAGAGTACGGCGCCTGATACCTTATATCGAATAAATCTCTTGTGGCTTTTGACCACGAATAGCAGGCTGGGTAAAGGTTGTTCCATATGTGATATAAATCAAAAAGGAGATCCGTTTTGCTTGCTTATAAATTAAATCTCTGAAGGTTTGCCCCGCAGTGATGTTTCCTGTGCTCCGACGAGCTCACCGTGGGTCCATTCTCGCACAGGAAACATCACTGCTAACGAGTTGCTATAAATCAAATCTGGTTAAAAAATTCAAGGGACTTCCCTGAAAAAAGTAAAAAAATGACTTGACAAATCTACATAGCAGGAAATCCCATTATTTGACAGGATAGTAAGGCCTTCGACAGGCGGCACGACGCGAGCTCGCCGACACGTCTCAGGCCCCGAGCTTGTCGAGGGGATAAATAAAAAAATTATGTAAATCCAGTTAATCCCTGGCCCAGACCTGATTTTACGGCGCTTTGATCTACGGCATCTGTTTGAGGCACCTTACAGCGAAGACAATTTATTCCAAGGAAGTCGCGCCTGTCGAAAAAGTTCCCCGACATGTCGGGGCTAAGTTCATAGCCGAATCGCTCAGTTTCCCAGTTAAAAAATTTTTCCTTACATACCAGCTTTCTCTTCAGCCTTCAAGTGATTAGTCTTAGCCTTCAGCGATTATTTTTCAGGAAAAATCTATGATAAAATGATAGAGAAATTTAAGAGACATAGGAAGTCCAAAAGCAAATTTGGACCTCCTAGGCGCAAGATCGTTTCATGAAAGACAAGGAAGGCCGTCCACTACACAATGTATGTGCCTTTTTGCTATGGACTCTCCCCTCCCCTGCCAGACCACATTACAATGATTTCATGACCGTTACGTTGCTTCAGAAACAACGGCTCCTGTCATGTATATCCCTCAATTTTTGAATTTATGAACCCATTCTTTTATGATTTGTACGGGGAC
>DAOVDY010000074.1 GCA_030669265.1 Desulfobacteraceae bacterium
GTGCTAAATACGAGGTGATCTGTTGAAGAGGCCTCAATTGCAAGCTCGATTGTCTCCAGATCTCTCATCTCGCCAACCAGTATAATATCCGGATCCTCCCGAAGTGCTCCCCTCAATGCAGCAGCAAATGACCTTGTATGAATTCCGACCTCTCTGTGATTTATTACGGCCGTTTGGCTTACATGAACGAACTCGATTGGATCCTCAACGGTAATGATATGGTCCTTCCTTGTAATATTGGCCTCATTAATTATGGCTGCAAGCGTGGTTGACTTTCCACTCCCGGTTGGACCTGTTACCAGAACAAGCCCTCTTGGCAGTGTAGCAAGCTGTCGGATAACTGGTGGAAGACCAAGATCTTCGCAGGTAAGAATTTTATCGGGTATTTCTCTGAATACTGCACCCACACCATTTTTCTGTCTAAAGAAATTGGCCCTGTAACGAGCTAATCCGGGTATTTCATAGGCAAAGTCAACATCTCCTGTCTCTTCAAATATCTTGATCTTGTGCTCAGGGGCTATTTCGTAGAGCATGGTCTTGAGGTTATCGTCATCCAATTCCTTGTATTTTACCCTTTCCAGATCCCCCCTGATTCTCAAAACGGGTTGTTGACCGGCTGTCAGATGAAGGTCTGAGGCTCTTTGATCATTCATGAGCTTAAAAAAGGCATCAATTTGGGCCATAATTATCTCCCTTTAAATATAGTAATTAAACAAGCTACCTATCCTTATATTTGTTATGTATATCATATAGATGATTGTCTTCAAACATAATTTTATCTTTATGATAAAAGTTCTCCCTATTTTTATGCAACAGTTTTCCTACATAATATAGAGAACGGGATAATATTGACATAAATTTAAACTTACCATATAAGAATTTAATTTGAGAAGGAAAACTGTGTTAGCATACTAACAATGAAGAGTGCCGTGGATAAGGATAATAAAATCGAAATCAATGGAAGTAAATTTTCCTTTAAAATCGGAGAGACCATTCTTCAGGTTGCTGAGAGAAATGGTATTGATATTCCAACCCTCTGTTACATTAAAGGATCGGTGCCTACTGGGGCCTGCAGGATCTGTGTAGTTGAAGTGATGGGTGCTCGAAACCTTCTTCCTTCTTGTGCCACACCGGCTGTGCAGAATATGGTTGTTGAAACAGAATCAGAGAGGGTGATTAAATCCAGGAAAATAAATATAGAGCTCCTTCTCGCCTCTGGTCATCATAACTGTCTTACCTGCGAGGCAAATGGAGACTGCCGTCTTCAGGAGCTTGCTTATAGATATAAGGTTGAGACAATCAGGTTTCCAGAGAGCCCTATCAGATACCCAACTGAGACCAGCAACCCTCTTATAATCAGGGATTTTTTTCGATGTATTCTATGTGGCCGCTGTGTTCAGGCCTGTAATGAGGTTCAAGTAAACAAGGCTATTTCGTTTGGATACAGGGGATCTGCCTCCAAGATCGTGGCTGTAGGTGACCTTCCTTTGGATGAGTCTGATTGTGTTTTTTGTGGAGAGTGTGTCCAGGTCTGTCCAGTAGGTGCCTTGATAGAAAAGCAGAGTAGGTTTAAGGGAAGAGTCTGGGAGGCGAAGAAGGTTCAAACAACATGTCCATACTGTGGCGTAGGTTGCCAGATATATTTGCATATAAAAAATAATAATATTCTCAAGATAACAGGTGTAGAGGATGCTCCTCCTAACTTTGGCAGCCTTTGCGTTAAGGGACGTTTTGGATACGATTTTATCAATCAAGACGAAAGACTCACAACTCCTCTTATAAAGGTAAACGGCCACTTCAGGGAGGCATCCTGGAACGAAACCCTTTCATTAGTTGCCAAGAGATTTGGTGAGATAAAATTGAAATATGACTCTGAGTCCATGGGTGTCTTCAGCTCGGCAAAGGTTACCAATGAAGAAAATTACCTGATTCAGAAATTTGCTAGGGTTGTCCTTGGAACAAACAATGTTGATCACTGCGCTAGGCTCTGCCATGCCTCAACCGTTGCTGGGCTGGCCGCAGCCTTTGGGTCAGGTGCCATGACAAACCCAATAGCGGATATCGAGAAATCAGAGCTTATTTTGGTAACCGGTTCAAATATGACTGAGGCCCATCCGGTTATCTCTTCATGTATAAAAAGGGGGGTTGAATTCGGTAGTGTGAAGTTAATCGTGATTGATCCTCGAAGGATTCCGTTAACCAAATTTGCTACCCTTTGGCTAAGACAAAACCTGGGCACTGATGTAGCCTGGGCTAATGGGATGATGCATGTAATTATCAAAGAGAATCTTTATGATAAGAGCTATGTTCAAAACAGGACTGAAGGCTTTAAGGAGCTAAAAAAGACGGTTGAAAAATATTCCCCTGAATATGTGTCAAAAATTACAGGTATTCCGGCTGATGATCTCATAAAAGTGGCAAGGATGTATGCTAATGCTCATCCAGCCTCTATATTTTTTGCAATGGGGATAACCCAACACAGAACAGGCACGGATAATGTTAAATCAATGGCCAATATTTCTATGCTATGTGGCAATGTAGGCATACCAGGGGGAGGCGTAAACCCCTTAAGAGGACAGAATAATGTTCAGGGGGCATGTGATTTAGGTGCCCTCCCCAATGTATTTTCTGGTTATCAACCAGTTAGTGACCCTGTTTTAAGAGCGAGTATGGCCATGGCCTGGAATGTTGAAAGTCTTCCGGAATCTCCTGGGCTGACTGTAACAGAAATGGTAATGAAGGCAGGGGAAGGGAGGATTAAGGCCCTATATATCATTGGGGAAAATCCCCTTGTTTCGGACCCTGACATTAATCATGCTAAAAAGGCTTTATGTAATTTGGATTTCTTGGTGGTTCAAGATATCTTTTTGTCAGATACGGCAAAAATTGCAGACGTGGTACTCCCTTCAGCCTCTTTTGCAGAAAAAGATGGGACTTTCACAAACACCGAGAGGAAGGTCCAGAGGGTTCGCAAGGCGATAAATTCCCCAGGTCAGGCTAGACAGGATTGGGAGATTATATGTGATCTATCCGCTCGAATGGGCTATGCAATGACCTACAAAAACAGCAAGGCAATTATGGAAGAGATTGCTCGTGTAACCCCTTCATATGGAGGAATTAGTTACTCAAGATTGGAAAAGAATGATATCCACTGGCCTTGCCCTACAGCTAAACATCCGGGAACACCCCGACTTCACATTGATAAATTCACTAAGGGCATGGGTTTCTTTCATCCCATAGATTACATTGCACCAGCAGAGTTGCCAGATAAAGAATATCCCCTTTATCTAACAACCGGCAGGGTCCTTTACCACTTTCATACTGGCACTATGAGCATGAGATCCGATGGCCTTAATGACATTGTTCCAGAATGCTTTGTAGAGATCTCCTCAGAAGATGCCCAAGATTATAATGTAGATGATGGGGATTTATTAAGGGTAAGCTCTCGCAGGGGAGAGATTACAGCAAAAGCAAAGATTTCTGATCAGGCAATAAAAGGGACTATATTTATCCCATTTCATTTCGCCAAGGCGGCTGCTAATAAGCTGACCAATGCTGCCCTTGATCCAATTGCCAAGATACCGGAATATAAGGTTTGCGCAGTTAGGATTGAGAAATTATGGGTCCATGGAGAAGATAGATGAAAAAAATAACTCTAAAGATGTGGAAAGAGATAGATAGAATAATCCAAAGGAATAAATGGAAACAAGGAGCGCTCATACCAGTGCTAGAAGAATGCCAAAATGTCTGCGGATATTTGCCTCTTGCAGTACAGGAAAGAATCTCTAAGGGCCTCAACATTCCTGGTAGCACAATATATGGTGTCGTAACCTTCTACTCCTTTTTTACCATGGTTCCAAAAGGAAGACACACCATAAAGGTATGTCTGGGCACAGCATGCTATGTGAGGGGGGGGAAGGGAAATTTAGACTATATAATGGATGAATTTGGAGTTGAAAGAGGGGGGACTATGGGAGACCTTAGATTCTCTTTGGACTCAGTACGCTGTATAGGGGCATGCGGGATGGCCCCTGCCATGGTAGTAGATGATGATACATACGCCCAGGTTAGCAGGGCAAATGTAATAGAGATCCTCGACAGATATAAATAGGGGAAAACGGGATGGTGAGCGTAAACAGGGATCAGTTAAACGAGATAAAGTCCAGAGGGAAAAACATTATTGATATTCGTTTAGGTAAGGCACCTGTTGATGGCGAGAAACATTTGATGATAGGTGGAGGCACTGCATGTCATGCAAGCAGAAGTGAATTGGTGAGGGATGCCATTAGAGAAGAGATAGAGAAGAAAGGACTTTCACATACATGTAAGGTGATAGAGACAGGAAATGATGCATTTTCAACTCTGGCACCAGTAATGGTTGTATATCCAGAGGGGGTGTATTATGTGCAACTTAGTCCAGATGACGTGCATGATATAATATCGCAGCACCTTATTGATGGCAAACCGGTAGAGCGTCTTTTTTATCACGATTCAACTACAGGAAAACCGATCCCCAAGATGATGGATATACCATATTTTTCTAATCAAAGACTCATAACCTTGAGAAACCTAACCCTTATAGACCCTGAAAGCATCGATGATGCTATTTACAGGGATGCCTATCAGGGGGCAGCTAAGGCATTAATAGATATAACAGCAGAGGAAATTATCAGTCAGGTTAAGGTTTCAGGAATCAGGGGACGGGGAGGAGCAGGATTTCCTACCGGGATGAAGTGGCAGTTTGCCGCTCAGGCAGAGGGTGATATTAAATATGTCCTTTGCAATGCAGATGAAGGTGACCCCGGTGCATTCATGGATAGAAGTGTGCTTGAGGCCGATCCCCATGCTGTATTAGAGGGGATGATCATTGCTGCCAAGGCAATCAATGCCCATCAGGGATATATCTATTGCAGGGCCGAGTACCCTCTTGCAATAAAAAGGCTTAACATAGCCATTGAGCAGGCCAGGCGATATGGCCTGTTTGGCAAGGATATACTTGGAAGCGGTTTTGACTTTGATCTGGAGATTTACCAGGGAGCAGGCGCCTTTGTGTGCGGAGAAGAGACTGCTCTAATGATATCAATTGAAGGAAAGCGAGGAATGCCAAGGCCAAGACCCCCCTTTCCAGCCCAGGAAGGCCTATGGAAAAAACCAACAGTTTTGAATAATGTTGAAACCCTGGCAAATATTCCACAGATTATTTTAAATGGTGGACAGTGGTATGCAGCCATTGGAACAGAGCGGAGTAAGGGAACCAAGGTTTTTGCGCTTGCTGGAAAGATTATCAACAGTGGCCTGGTAGAGGTTCCCATGGGAATGCCATTAAAGGATATTGTCTATAAAATCGGAGGTGGGATACC
>DAOVDY010000110.1 GCA_030669265.1 Desulfobacteraceae bacterium
CGATTCTGATTGAGAGAGATTCTTCAACCTGGCTCGGGGGCGAAATGAAGATAAACGAAATTCCTAACAAGATGGGCTTGAAGATGACCTCCAGCAATGAGCTGGTTTTTCAAAACCTAAAGATTGCTAAAGAAAATATCCTGGGTGAGAGGGGACGGGGACTTCTAAATGTTCTGGATTTTTTAGATGAAAGCCGAATTGAAATAGGGGCCCAGGCCCTGGGAAATTGCGAAGGAGCATTTTTAAAGGCCCTTAACCATGCCAGAGAAAGAACGCAGTTTAACAAACCCATTATAAATTTCCAGGCAATAGGCCATAAGCTTGCAAGAATTTTTAGTCATATCCAATCCCTTAAGTGGCTGACCTACTACTCTGCATGGTTGTGTGACCATCAAACCCAAAAAATGTCCAGAACCGTACCCCTTTTTACCTCCATGGTAAAACACCATGTACCGGAAACTGCCAAAATGATCATTGATGAAACCATTACGGTATTTGGGGGGTATGGCTATTTCCTGGATCAGGATGTTGAAAGGAGATATAGGGACAATCGCATTATTGAAATCTATGAAGGGACCGTAGAGGTTCAGCTAAACAACATTGTTCGAATCCTAAAAAAGCTGAATCTCGATTTTATCGGTTCCACCCTTCTCTGAATGAAACAGCTCATAGTGATTAGCGGTAATGGATTACTATCACTTGCGAAGTTTTGCTCTGAGTAGTTAGTTTTTCTACACGTTTGAAAATGCCTAATTGTGTCTTCTTACTATCTTAACAAGGTCCTCGAAATGATGATCTTCTCCATTTCCTTGGTGCCCTCATAAATTTCTAAAACCTTGGCAGCACGGTAAAGACGATTTACCTTGAATTCATCAATATAGCCATAACCTCCATATATCTGGACAGCCTCGTCAACGCAACGAACTGCTATTTCAGCAGAAAACCACTTAGCCATGGAAATAAGAGCATGATCTATCTTACCCTGATCCACAAGCCAGGCCGCCTCATAGTAGAGATTTCTGGCAGCTCTTACCCAGGTGGCCATCTCGGCAATTTTAAATTGCGTAACCTGAAAGGAAGCCAAAGGCGCACCAAACTGATGTCGATCCTTGGTATGGCGAATAGACTCCTCAAGCGCAGCACGGGCCAGGCCGACCGCCTGACCACAGATATGAAGTCTTGTTCGATTAAAAAAGGCCATTAACTCATGAAATCCTTCGCCTTCTTTGCCCACCAGATTGGCCAATGGCACACGAACATTACGTAGGACAATTTCAGCCGTATCTGATGCCCGAATGCCCATCTTGCCTGTGATCTTTTTGGATGTATATCCTGGTGTATTTGTTTGAACTAAAATAAAACTATAGCGTTCATGGCGGGTAGGGTTTTTCGGATCAGTTTGACAGAAAACCAATATATAGTTGGCAATATTACCGTTTGTGGCAAACATCTTGTTACCATTAATCACCCACTTATTGCCCTCTTTGGCTGCCGTGGTGGTAGCACTGGTCACATCTGAACCTGCATCAGGCTCTGTAATGGCAGTCCCCATAATTGCCTGCCCTGATACCAATTGCGGAAGTATCATCTTTTTTTGATCCTCAGAACCAAAAAGACCAATAAGCTCAGAGCCGAATGTGGTGGACAAAATAGCCTGTCCTATACCTGGATCTACGGCCCAAAACTCCTCGTTTATAAGACAATGCTCTAAGAAGCCCATGCCTGCACCACCATAGGACGGGGCTATGAAGACGCCAACAAAACCCAGCTCACATGCCTTACGCCATAAATCCAAGTCAAAGGTCTCTTCACGATCAAATTCAAGTGCCCGATCAGGAAACTCACCCAGGGCGAATTTCCTTGCAGCCCTCACTATATCCCGTTGTTCCTTGCTGAGTGTAAAATCCATGATCTACTCCTATAGAAGCAAAGTGTTCTCTAAAAGTTCAGTTTTATATCTGAAAGCCGACTGCTGATTTCTAAAGGTGTGTATATTATTTCGCAAATTTTTCGGTCAACAAAGGCAATACCTTCAACATATCTTCCACAATACCATAATGGGCAATAGTAAAGATGGGAGCCCTTGGGTCTGTGTTGACAGCGATAATTGTGTCAGCATTTTTCATGCCAGCCTGGTGTTGATATGCCCCGCTGATGCCAAAGGCGATATATATTTTTGGCCTGACTGTCTTTCCTGATGTTCCCACCTGCCTGCTTTTTGGAAGCCATTCCTCATCGGCAACCGGACGAGAACAGGAAAGGGTGGCCCCTATGGAATCAGCAAATTCCTGCACTAAAGGGATGTTCTCCGGTTTTCCTATTCCTCTCCCTATGGAAACCAGAATATCAGCAGCGGCGATATCCACGTCCTCGAGCTCAGCTTCCAGGTAGCCCAAGAATTGCCGCCCCCTCAGGTCCGTCCAGGAAGGTGCAGGAACAGTTTGGGCATCAGCAGATTTACCCTGTTCCACTTCAGCATCAAAGGAGCCTGGTCTTAAAGTTATCAGATATTGATCAGACGGTTTCATGGTTAAGTGTGCGTTGATCTTGCCACCATAAATCTGCCTAAGAACATCAAGCCTTCTTTCTGCTAAGTTTACCTCCACGCAATCGGTTGCCAGCGGAAGAGACAGGCGTGCTGCCATGGAAGGTGCCAGGTCCATGCCCATTGCTGTATGGCCAATCAGGGTTAAGGTGGGATTGCGGCTTTTTATTACCGTTTCCATGGCCATAAGATACTGATCTGCGTTATAATTAGCCAGTTCAGGATCCTCCATCAAAAGGATTGTATCGCATGCACCTTTCAATCTTTCTGACAAATCAGATGCCTCATGCCCTAAAAAGAAAGCGGTAACTGCGATGTCATTTTCTTTGCCAAGCTTGTTAGCCATGGTGAGCATTTCAAAGGTGATATCTCGAAGCTCTCCACCTCTATGTTCAGCGAGTACCATAATCTCATCCATTTATATCACCCCCTTATCTCGGACAATTTGAGCTGTCTTTTCACAGATTTCATCAAGACTTCCTTCTAAGATTTCGGCTCCTTCACCAACTGGAGGAAGTGAAAGTTTTTGCGAGGCCACGCTTGAGCCCTTTAGTCCGATTTCCTCTTCGGATAGTCCAAGTTCTTCTGAATCGGTCCCCCTGATCTCAATCTTGCGCACCTTTTGGATCCCCATAATAGAGACATACCGTGGACTATTTATACCTGTTTGAATAGTGAGGACAGCTGGTATTGGTATTTGCAGCTTCTCCTCGGTATTGGACTCCAGCTCCCTGCGTACTATCATTGTGCCTTCATTTATCTCAATTCCAACAACAAGAGAGGCATAGGGAAGACCTAAAAATTCCGCAAGGATAACGCCCACCTGGGCCCACCCATCATCAGAACACTGGACACCAGTTAAAAGCAGATCAAAAGACAAATCCCTGACTGCACGGTAAAGTCCCTGTGCAATGGCTGCTGCGTCGGATAACTCAAAGCCTTCCTCGTTAATGAGGATGGCCTCGTCCGCTCCCATTGCCAGGGATGTTCTCAACACATCCTCACTATCCTCGTTCCCTAAGGTGACCACGGTTACCTTTCCACCATGCGCCTCTTTGATTCGCACAGCTTCCTCAACAGCATAGTTGTCCCATTCATTGATATCCATTACCAGGTCTTCCTTGAGAATCTCTGTGCCTTCTTTGTTGATCTCAAGTTCTGCATCGGTAACCTCTGGTACCTGTCTTATACATACTACAATATCCATTCTTCTCACCTCCTAATCTAAAAA
The DNA here is from genome assembly GCA_030669265.1 of Desulfobacteraceae bacterium. Taxonomy (GTDB): domain Bacteria; phylum Desulfobacterota; class DSM-4660; order Desulfatiglandales; family B25-G16; genus B33-G16. Next base: position 3,777 of record DAOVDY010000110.1, read on the forward strand.
ACTCGCCCTCCTGCCATACCGAGCAGGTCGGACAAGCCGGAACTAAAACAGTGCATTTTATGTAAATAAAAAATGTAGCAGATAATTCATGCACAATAGATAATTCTGGATGCTTGATTCTTGCTATTGGATATATCCAGTATCCAGCAAGATATATCAAGCATCAAATAAAACATTTTCATTCCAGTCCGCTACTTTTGTGTAAACCCAGTGCCATCGCCACTAATTCATTCAAATCCATTACCTGCAAGGAATTCTCCAGACCAGTGGTCTTGCGGGCATCTTCCAACATAATCAAACACAGTGGACAGGCAGTGATAATAATCTCTGCGCCGGTGGCTTCTGCCTCCCTGATCCGAATTTCGGACATTTTTATATCTGCATCCAGATCTTCCTGCCATATCCTGTCTCCTCCTCCACCGCAACAAAGGCTGTCTGCCCTTTTATGGGCCATCTCTACTATCTGCACCCCGGGGATTGCGCCGATGACCTCTCGGGGGGCATCAAAAACCTGATTATGCCGACCCAGATAACAGGGATCATGATATGTCACTTTTACATTGAGGGGCCTTTCAAATTTCAGAGAACCTGCTGCAACAAGCTCTCTTAGAAGTTCTGTATAGTGCCGAACCCGAAACTCCACCTGTTCTTCAGGAGGTTTTAAGGCCTGAAATGCCGGATATTCATTCCGAAAGGTGTGAAAGCAATGGGGGGATGAAGTGACCACATCACGGATT
>DAOVDY010000209.1 GCA_030669265.1 Desulfobacteraceae bacterium
CCAATCATGCTCACATTCTTTTGCGTAGTGGGGAACATGGTTTGTCAAGATTTATGCGTCGATTTCTTACAGGTTATGCAATCACTTACAATCACCGCCATAAGCGTTATGGTCATCTTTTCCAGAACCGTTATAAATCGATAATTTGTGATGAGGATGCCTATTTTCGGGAGCTTGTACGTTACATTCACCTGAATCCGATAAGGGCCAAGGTGGTAAAGAATATGTCTGAACTTGACAGGTACCGCTGGTGTGGCCATAGCGTGGTAATGGGCAGAATGAAACATGAATGGCAGGACCGGGATTACGTTTTGTCCTGGTTTGGCGAGAAAGAGGGCAAGACCAGGAGAGCATATCGTCAATATGTTGAAGAAGGTGTTGGACAGGGAAGGCGCCCTGAGTTAGTGGGCGGTGGTTTAATCCGGTCAATGGGAGGTTGGTCACAGGTATTGTCCATGCGAAGACACAATGAACGAGTACTTACCGATGAGCGGATATTGGGTAGCGGAGATTTTGTGGACAGGATTATTAGGGAGGCAGATCAAAGAGCAGAATACCAGTTTGTTGGCAACAAGATCAGAGAAAAGGCAGCTGAGTTCATTGAACAAGTATGCAAAAAAGAGAACATTAATGCAAAGGAATTGCGGATGGGTGCAAAGCGGGGGCGCATTGGCCAAGTGAGATCTCAGATTGCGTATCAACTGGTAGAGGATTATGGGGTTCCGTTGGCAGAAATAGCCCGCCAACTGGGCGTTACTACGTCTGCTATTTCTAAGGCGATTAACAGGATAGCAAAAACATAATTCAACTTAGTCAACAACGTCCCCCATACACATAACTATACGCAGCTACCTCATTGAGAAGCAAGAGCGTTAATTAATTTAGTCCATTGTATGAGAGAACAGTGATAGATCAAGTGAAAGATATGAACAACACGAATGGTTCCTATAAAGAATCGGTTTCCTGGCTATTCGGCCTTCAGAAATATGGGATTAAGTTTGGTCTTTCAAAGACAACTAATCTCTTACAGGCATTTGGAAATCCTCACCGTAACCAGAGATATATCCATATTGCTGGCACCAATGGCAAGGGATCTGTAGGAGCCATGCTGGAATCAATATTACTGAAAGCAGGTCTAAAAGTCGGTTTCTACACCTCACCCCATTTAGTGAGCTTTACTGAACGGTTTCGGATTAACAGGGAATGTATTGCAAAGGATACCGCAGCCTCAATTATCAGGGAAGTAAAAGGGGTCATAAACAACAGGGAGCCCCCCACTTTTTTTGAGTTCACGACTGCAATGACACTGATTCATTTTTTCCGTGAAAATGTTGATATTGGTATTATCGAAGCAGGAATGGGTGGGCGGCTCGATGCCACCAATGTCATCAATCCACTGGTGTCTATTATTACCAATATTGGCTTGGATCATCAGCATTTCTTAGGCGATACTATCATTGATATTGCAAAAGAGAAGGGGGGTATCATCAAGAAAGGAGTCGACTTGGTAACAGCCACTCATCAACCCGCTATCGTCAGACTCTTTACGTCTATGTGCAAGAAAAAAGCTGCACCTTTCTGGAGGGTAGGGCATCATGCTCGCTATCGCAGATTACCATCAGGGCGTTTAGGGTATTATGGTTTAAAAGATAGATTCACAAACCTTACGCTTGGTCTTATGGGCAGATACCAGTATAGAAATGCTGCCTTATCCCTCTTGGCTTTGGAGATACTAAAGAGAAAAGGCATTACTGTTTCTGAGGAGGCTATTCAATTAGGACTTGCTGATACTCTGTGGCCTGGCAGGTTAGAGGAGGTTTCTTCACATCCCACCATTATTCTTGATGGTGCACATAATCCATCAGCTATGAGATCTCTTGCTTACTCAATCGGGCGAGATTTTGATTTCGAAAGACTTATTTTGGTTGTGGGTATTATGGAAGACAAGGATATCTCAAATATCCTTAAAAAGATTGTACCTTTAGCCAGCAGAGTAATCTATACAAGACCGACCTATTACAGGGCAGCCAATCCTCAGCATTTAATGAATGTGGCCAAGGAATTTAGAAAAGACGGAGAGGTCCAATTTCCTTTATCGATAGCTATTGAGAGGGCCAGGGATATAGCTGGTAAAAAGGATTTGATATTGATTACAGGCTCTCTCTTTACCGTTGGTGAGGCAAAATCATACCTTGACCCTATACACTACCCACGTGAAGATATTTGAACCTCGAGGAATTATAAAAAGGGATTTTTTACTCTCCGGTCATTCTTGAGTTCCGCACAGAATTTACCCAAGCCACTGATAATAATATCCTCGCTATTTTCAGCAGCTATCTTGAAAGTTAATTCCCATCGAAATGTTCTGAATTCATCTTTTTTGCATATTCTGGATACAACTTTTTTGTACATTCCGGGCAAATACTATGGCTGAATTCAGTTTCAGAATGGTCTGATATATAGCTATCTATTGGTGTCCATGAGCCGTTATTCTCGCGTATCCTCTTGCAATTGGCGCAAATGGGCAAAAAAGTTCCTAGGGTGTTTATCATAGTTTTTTCAATCGCTCGAATGCGCTGACTCAACTCCTGAAGTAATTCAAAGGCCATGGCAGGGTATTTCTCAATCTCCTGGCGCAGGTCCCATTGGTCTAAGGATAGGGCCTGCGTTTCCTTTTTGGCGACGACACTGGCTGATCGAACCAAGTCATCAATCAGGGACATTTCTCCGAAATAGTTGTAGGGTCCAAGTGTTCGCACACGCTTTTCGTTTTTCTCACCCAGATTTTTTATGACCTCTGCTTCGCCATTAACGATGATGAAAAGCCGCCTGTCACGGTCGCCCTCCCTGATGATCAAGTCTCCATCATGAAACAAATGATGCTGAGCCAGTTCGGCGACCCGGTGCACGTCCGCCTTTTTCATATGGGAAAAAATGGAAACCTTGTCAAGAAAACCCACCTTATTAATCATTGTAAGTCCTCCTAAGCTCTATGAAGTTAGAAATTTGCAAAACCTAACAATCTTTGACACCCTCGTTAAAAAAATATGGGTTATGCAAAGCTCTCGAAGTATAAGGCCTGTTGTGCGTGCCAAACAATGTCCCGGCCAGGCACTTAAAGATTGTGCCCACCCCATCAAAATTGCAGAACAGTATTTTTTT
>DAOVDY010000045.1 GCA_030669265.1 Desulfobacteraceae bacterium
TAGTTTCGTATGACGTTAACCGCTAACCGATTCAAGCTGCACAACCGATAACCGTTTTACTCAACCTAATCATCATTTTGTACTGAACGTCTTAGAAACTTGACATAAATGTTAAAATCTTGGGTTATGAAGACATCTAGTTATAAGTTCAAAGTTGTTTGTTGGCCGTTTTTCTGCCTTCAGCGGATGAAAGAACTATCCATCATATAATTTTTCAACTTTAAACTTTAGGTGCTTATAACTTTTATATTATTCTTGAGAGGCTCTTTTCTTTCTCAACTGATCTATTCGTTCTACAATTTTTCTGAGATGTTCGGCCATCAAGCTCGCCTTTTGGTAACGTTGATTAACGTCCTTAATTAAGGCCTTATCTATTATCTTTTCAATAATCGGTGGAATTTTTGTATTAAACTTCCTTACTGAGGAGTGTTTTTCTCTGGCAATCTGAAACATTAGTGAAGTCATATCGTCGGAAACAAAGGGTTTTTGTCCGGTTAGCATCTCAAAAAGAACTACACCTAAAGAAAATATATCTGATCGTCCGTCGATCCTTTTCCCACCCACCTGTTCAGGAGACATATAAGAAGGAGTGCCTAAAACAACACCTGTTTTTGTCTTCGATGATGATGTGATCCTGGCGATGCCAAAATCCGTAACCTTTATATTGTATGTGTCTTTGAGTAACATAATATTGGCTGGTTTTATGTCCCTGTGAACAACATTGTTATTGTGGGCATAATCTAAGGCATCAGCTACTTGGATTATGATGTTAAGCACATCCCTTAAGGGGAGGAGCTTTCCTTTATGTGTATATTTTACTAAATCTTCTCCGTATAGGTATTCCATGGCTATATAGGCCAAGTCGTGTTCTTCGCCAGCATCATATATAGATACAATATTAGGGTGGTTTAACAGGCCTGCTGACTCTGCTTCCCTGAAAAAGCGTTCCTTTATATCAGCCAGCTCTCCTTCTTCAAATTCAGATAATCGTAAGGTTTTTATAGCAACAGTCCTATGTATGGTGGGATCTTCTCCTTTATAAACAACTCCCATTGCACCTCTGCCTAACTCCCCTGAAATTTCATATCTGCCAAATGTTGGTTTAGTATCAAGACCATTTATTGTTGCCCCAATGTCACCAGGATGGCCGGCACTGGTACCAAAGATCATAGTAGATTCAGCACCTTTTAATTTAGGTATCCTCTCATCTAAGTCCTTGAAACTACTGCCATCTTCAATAATCATATTATACATTGATAATGCTTTGTTAAACTGCCTTTTCCTTTCATAATCGAGGCCAAGATTGTATAAAAGATCCTTAACGCCTGGTTCATTTATAGGGCATTTTCGGAATTTTTCAGCGGCAAGATCAAGCATTCCTTGTTGTTGGAAAGAAAGTCCAAGGGCCTTATTTGTTTCAACAGAATCAGCCTCTACCTTCTCTTTTGTTTTTTCAGTGATGAAGAAATTTCTGCTAACAACTAAGATATAGCCCAGAGTCAAAAGAACTAGTTGAGGCGTAATCTTAAGCCATATATTTGAGCGAAAAAACAGGACTGTTCCTACTGTTCCGTAAGAGAGAAGGAGGATTAATGTAATGATGGCACCAGTGCTAGCCTTTAGCCTTGTCAGGAGAAATGAAATATAGAGCCCGAAAAGAAGGATAATACCCAGCTCAAGAAATGAGGTCCATTGAGGCCGCATAAAAAATTCTTCTCGTAAGATATTGGACACCGAGTTGGCTATTATTTCAACGCCTGGTAAATTACTCGAGATAGGTGTAACAAAGCGGTCCCCAATTCCTGGGGCAGTAGGTCCAAGGATGACTATTTTGTCTCTGAAGAGGCTTGTTTGAAATTCATTATTAAGGACCTTTCTAAATGGTGTCATGTGAAATGCAATTCCTGGCCCATTGTTCCATTTAATGAGTGTTGGCATATTTAAATCTGTGGCTGGAATCTTGACTGTCTTGGATGGGGAGATTTTTATGTTGATTTCCTGGCCCAATATAAGCCTGATCTGATTGTAGTCTAATCCCTTAAAGGTTTTTACTATTGCAATAGGAAATGATGGAATGAATGTGCTGTCTAAATAACCAATGGCGTGAATTTGAGTCCTGGTAGATCCATCATCATCTGGGAAAAGGTTTATATGACCAATCCCTGCAACTGAATTAGCAAAGGAAGGAAGAAGAGGTTTAATCTTGGAAAGCCACATAACGGAGCTTGTTGCCCATTCATCCTTAAGGCCATGTATAATTTTATAGGAGTTTTTGGCCAGGTAATCAGGAACTTCATCGTCTCTTCCCGCGCTCCTTGTATCAAAATAAATGGGCAGAACTATGTTGCCGGCTTTTTTAAAAGATTCAGCTAATTTGGTGTCATTATCCAGATTGGCCTCTGATTTATTTAATAATTTATAAAATGTTTTGGCAGATAAACCTTTATTTTTTAAATCGAGATCAGCATATGTTTTCTTTAGTTCTCTAATCGTTTTTAGGCCAGAACTTTCCTCTGGCTCATTAAACATAATATCCAGGGCGATAACCTTGGCACCAGCCATTGCAAGATTGTTTACTGCCTTGGCAAGAATGTTTCTTGGCCAGGGAAAACGACCGATTTCAGCTAAATCCTCATCACCAATAACTACTATCTCAATATCTGGATTTCTTTCTCCAGAGGCACTAAGCTTAGATCGGAGGTCGAATGTTTTTTTCTCTATAACATCTGTAAAATCACCAAGGCCTGTCACGAACATGATTATAAATAGCAGAGTGAGGATCAGGCCGATTGACCATCCAGGAATACTTTTTTTAAATGGCATTATTCTCCCTCAATTTTTTAAATTCCAATATAAGGCTCTGTTTTTAGATAGCGTAGTTTTCCCATGCTCGGTACATTTTTTATTTCTTCTACTGTCTTAAATGGACCATAAAGGGATCTATAATTAATAATCTTTTCAGCAAGCGTTGGCCCTATACCAGGGATAGTATCCAATTCTTCCAGACTTGCAGTATTTAAAGATATAGGGATTTTAAGGGTGATTTTATATGCTGCGGGCATAGTTCCAGTTGAGACATGTATATGCCCATTCTCTGAGCTGATCTGAACACTTGTCCCCTGAGCAACAGAAGGATATGCATCACACAATTTTACGCCAATCAGTTTTGCCTTCGGGCAGCCGGCCCTGACCATCAATTCCTTTAAAGAAGGTTCTCTATTAAACACATAAACGCCAGGGTTTTTTACAACGCCAGTGACGAGGATAAAAATGTTGTTTCCCCTTTCGATAGAGCCAAGATTTCCCTGTGTAGAAAACAGACTATTTATTCCCCATCCAAGAAAGAGTATTAGAATAAGGATGAAAAGGCCTATGTGCTGGTTGCTATTTTTTATCTTTCTCATTACCTAGACCAAAGGCTTCATGCAAGGCCCTTGTTGCAAGTTCGGTATATTTTTCTTCTATAATACAGGAGATTTTTATCTCAGAAGTGCTGATCATACTTATATTGATATTTTCCTTTGATAAGATCTCAAACATCTTGGATGCAACTCCAGCATGATTTCTCATACCCAACCCAACAATAGATACCTTAGAAATATCCTGATCTCCAAGCACTTTTTCTGCCCCTATTTCTTGGGCAACTTCTTTTAACAATTCTATGGTCTTTTGAAAATCTGTTTTGGTGACTGTAAATGTCAGGTCCGTTAAACCCTCAACACTGGTATTCTGGACAATCATATCCACCACTATCCCAGCTTTAAAAACAGGATCAAATATTTTAAAAGCAATTCCAGGCCTATCAGGCACTTTAACTATTGTAATTCTGGCCTCATTTATGTCATAGACAACACCTGAGACCATCACCTTTTCCATCTCCTTGTTTTCTCCTACTACCATTGTTCCCTCACTCTTCATAAAAGATGATCTAACATGCAGGGGCACGTTAAACTTTTTGGCAAATTCAACTGATCTTATATCCAAAACTTTGGCCCCTAAACTGGCAAACTCTAACATTTCTTCATAGGATATCCTCTCCAGTTTTCTGGCATGGGTACAGATATTTGGATCGGCTGAGAATACACCTTCAACATCTGTAAAGATTTCACAAAGATCTGCCTTTAGTGCTGCTGCCAGAGCTACTGCCGTAGTATCCGATCCCCCTCTTCCTAATGTGGTAATATTTCTTCTTTCATCGATTCCCTGAAAGCCAGCTATAGCTATAATTCTTTTTTCATCGAGCTCTCTTATGATTCGATCGGTATTAATCTTTCTGATCCTTGCTTTACCATATATTTGGTCCGTATGAATGGCTGCCTGGAAGCCAAGAAGGGAACGACAATCATAGCCCATGGACTTTACTGCCATAGCAAATAAGGATATACTAACTTGCTCACCCGTGGCCATCAAAACATCTAATTCTCTTAAGTCTGGGGTATCTGTTATCTCTTTGGAAAGCCTAATCAAGGAATCTGTCTGTCCGGCCATCGCAGAGAGAACCACCACAAGCCTGTCCCCTTTTTTACAATATTCGATTACCCTCTCAGCAACCTTTTTTATCTTTTCAATGCTCCCGACAGAGGTGCCGCCGTACTTTTGTACTATTAATGCCATTTTTTTTAATGAACTTATTTCTTAGTTTTAGTTTCGACATCTCCGTTTTTCGTTTTAGAATCTAAATCTTCCTTTTGACTCTTCGTTTCCAAATTTTCGATTTTCTCTTGGGTTTCTTTAACAACCAACTTAGCATTTTCTACCTTGGCCTTTTTCTTGGCTTCCTCACCCTTTAATTTATAGACCTTAGCCTCAAGTTTAGCAACCTGTTGATTGACCTTTTTTGGGTCCCCAAGGCCTTCTGATTGAACAGCTCTCATTTTCTCTAAATTAAGCTCGGCCTCAGTTATCTGTAGTTTAATCTTTGCCACGCCCTTTTTGGCTTTTTCAAGGTCTAATTCGGCTTCCCTTTTATTTACCAAGGCCTTAGCAAGTTCAAGATGATCTTTGGCATCATTAACCATATCAAGTAAAGGGTTGATAGCATCTTTTTTTTCGTCTGGGACTTGGCTGAAAAGTTTCTCATCTACATCATGTGAAATAATTCCTGTAGCAAAATCCTTACCCTTTTCTATACCAGCGCAACTAAAAGAGATTACGATACCTACACAAGCTAAGAAAATAGATAATTTTTTCAAAAACATAATTATACCCCCCATTAAGTTTTTCTATCGTAATTGTTTTAAATTGTGACCTACTTTCTCTTTTAATGCCCCTATAATTTCCTTAGCCCTGGGATGATTTCCAGAAAATTCAAGTTCCCTTGTATGCTCATCAATCATTCTCAGCTCAACCTGAATTTTTTCCTCGGGAAGCTCCCCTGGCCAACGATCAGCCCACTCTATAATAACTATTCCTTCCCTTGAAAAATAATCTTCAAGATCTAAGGCCAGAATTTCGGTTTTGTTTTTCAGCCGGTAAAGGTCTATATGAAAAATTTGATTTTTACCTTGGTATTCATTAACAAGGGTGAATGTTGGACTGACTATATAATTTGGGTCAATCTCAAGTCCAATGGCTACTCCTTTTGTAAACCATGTCTTACCACCGCCGAGGTCACCTATCAATGCAATAATATCGCCACTGATTAATTGAATCCCCAATTGTTGGCCTAACCACACCGTTTTTTCAACTGAAGTTGTCAGGTATTTTACAGAAATTTCTTTCAATCTCAAGGCTTTTGAGTTTTTTTATGGAACATGTTTTTCAAGTACTACTACGGCTATTCCATAGTCACCATCATCTGAAAGGCTCACATGCCAGCTAATTATTCCCTCCTCTTGACAGAAACTAAGTACCTTTCCAGTTAAATTGAGATCTGGTCGACCCATTTTATTGTGAACAATCTCTATGTCATGCCACCTGATGCCCTTCCTCATGCCCAAACCTATCGCCTTGGAGAAGGCCTCTTTGGCAGCGAAACGCAAGGCAAGGGAAGACTCTGATTTAGAACTTTGAAAGCAGGAATGAATTTCCTGCTCAGTAAATACCCTCTGCAAAAACCTTGGTCCCCATCTATCGACAACTCTTCTCATTCTCCTTATGTTTACAATATCTACGCCAATACCATAAATCATATTATTGTGTCAGGTGAAAGTTGTCAGTTGTCCATTGTTTGTTGGGTTTCTTGTTGCTTGTTATTCGTTTTCAACCAATTGAACCAGTAAAAACGAAATTCCTAAATCTACAATTCACAATCCCTCAATTCGTTTGAATCCTTAGAAATAAAACTAACAAGTTACTAATGACAAATGACCAATGACATTGCCTAAAATTGGGACACCAGTTTAATCATCTCACGAATAGCCTG
>DAOVDY010000128.1 GCA_030669265.1 Desulfobacteraceae bacterium
AAGCAATGTCATGATTGCCGCAAAAATTGCCCCAAAAATCCAAAAGTAGAAACCAGCATTCCAGCCAATCTTCTCTATTAAATAACCTGTTCCCACACCGGTCAAACTTGCCCCCAAATATCCCATTGCATCTATAAAACCCGTTACTGACGAAGCGGCTTTACGCGAGCCAAAATCTGCAGGTATTGCAGCTACTATTAGTACATGAGGCCCAAAAGTAAAAAATCCAATAAATAACAAAATTATCAGACTAACCACCCAATTATCACCGGGAACAATTTTGAAAAGATAACAAGAGATAGCCAATAAGACCAACATTATAAAAGAAACTGGTGCTCTGCGATTTTGAAATATTCTGTCAGAGGCCCAACCGGCAAAGATCGCTCCCAATCCTCCAGCAACAGGGAAGGCAATAGCCTTATAAGCAGCCATAGAAATTGTTGCACCTTGTTCCTCAAACATAAATGTGGGTGCCCAGGACATAAAACCATAGCGAACAATATTTAGTCCAAATAAACCAAACGCAGCAAACCATATGTAAGGGTTAAAAAGTGTAATTGTTAGAGTGTTGCGAAAACCTATATGGGAATCCTTGCGAATCTCATTGTTTTCAATGCCCTTTTCTTGTTCCTCTAAGCTTGGCAGCCCCACTTCTTCAGGGGCATTTCGCGCGCGAATAAACCAATGAATAGCAATTAATATACAAATTATTGCGGGGAGAAAAAAAGTAAAACGCCAGTTGAAATACTTAATGATTGTGCCTGCTAAAAACCAGGAAATAGCTCCTCCAATAATGTAACTTGTGCCTAACCGCCCAGAAAGTCTACCCCTTGCTTTGACTGGAAACCAGTTGGCCATGGCCTTGACAGTTGGTCCCCATCCCATTGACTGGAAATACCCATTCAGGCCCCATATCACTATCATAAGGCCTAATAAGCCACCAGTGAAACCAAATATGATGTTTAGCACTGCTGAAGACAATAGACCCAGTGTAATTATCCGCCTTGAATTCAGTTTGTCACCAAGTTGACCATTTATGAACTGGCCAACTGCATATAGTAGAAACAAACTGCTTAGTACAAGTCCCATATTGGTTTTTGTCAAACTGAACTCTTGCATTATTTCAGGCATAGCAATGGAAATATTTACCCGTAAAAGATAGAAAGAGGCATAGGTCACCCACATAAGCCAGAATATTTTTTTCTGCCATGTACCTATTAGTTCAGATACTGATGTACTTAATGTCTTTTCCACTTTTTCGTCACCTCCCTTGTTTTGCTCTCAGCTTCTTTGCTTTATGTTCTTTTTTATCTCGGCTGATGATTGTGAGGGAAAATATGGTAGCACAACAACCTTGCCATTAATGCTGTCCATATACTCTCTTGCCTTTTCAATCGCCTCTTCATCGTGACTTGTGCTTTCCATCAAAATGTCAGGCTTGATTCTCATTACATTTGGTAGTGGGGAGTAAGTTTCCTGTGCAACAGCAACATCTACATATTTTATTGCACTTGCAAGCTCTATTCTTTCCTCAAATGAAAGTATAGGCCTTTCCTTTTTTTCCATGACCGCCTCATCTGTAAGGATTCCTACAATTAACTTTCCATCATTCCCAGCTATTGCCTTGGCGTTTTTCATCATTAACAAATGTCCCTTATGAACAATATCTAAGACATAATACGAATAGACCAGTTTCATCTTTCCCTCCTTTTTCGTGTTTCTGTTCTTATATTAATATAGTGTTAGGCCTGATTAATCTTCTACACAGGCTGTTAGTCAAATAGCAAATAATATTGGCAAACACAATATTTACTTAATCGTGAAGATGTAAGCCCTATGTACTTTACCGAAGATAAATGGGGTTGGAAAAAATCCATGGCCTCCATCCAAATATATGCGTTTTTCGTAATACCTCTACCCTATATACGCCCCCTTTCTGTATCCGAATAGAGAGACCACTTCCATATTCCGTTTTAATAAGGGATCCGTCCTTCGTGATTCTTGTGAGTCCACGGCCTGGGAGTTTAATCACTAATACACCTTGAGAGAATTGAGCCTCTTGCCCCATTTCAATCCTCTCTTTATTTTTTTCTCTACGAAAGGAAAAACTGAAGCCCTTTGCACTGCATAGGTCATCATGTGCTATAAAGCAATTACCCTCTCTAAGGGAGGTATAGATGATCTTTTTGTCTGTCGTTACATCTCCACTAAGTGGCGAAAGTGTGAGAATATGGGTATTTATAGTATTTAAGAGATACCGGTACGAAAGAGGTTTAAGCTTAATGAATCCTATCTTTATAGAAGATGCATGGGCATCTGAGCCTCCTATAGCTACTACCCGTCCCTCAGAGCATAGTCTGACCCATGTAGACAAAGTTTTTTTACTCGGACCTTTTAGAGTATACCTTTTGAAGATAAGATGAAATATCCCATGCCAAAAAGATTTGACATTTTCTTTCCATCGTGATGAGAAGTTCCAGATACATATGCCTGTATAGCCCTTCACTGACCAATCTCGCCAGGTATAGGACACACTATTCTGCAAAAAATGCATTCCTCTTTCAAAAGGATGTGCTAAGAATCCAAAGCCTCCTTGACTGTTTACGGCATCGATTACCTCCTGAGGGGAGTAGCTCTCATCATTCACTTGGTGTGTAATATTAAAGGCAAGGTAGTGATGGGAACTAGTGCCAATCTCAGAGCCAACCAGGACAAGAATACCCTTATAATACCCCTGGTCTTCAAGATGAAGTTGGGTGAGATATGAATGATCATTCAGGATTATAAAATCAAGGCCTACTGTCCTTGCTGCTTCAGCAATCTCTTTAGCATCCCCACCTCCATCCGAGCGTGTTGTATGGATATGGAGATTGCCTACATATTCAAAAGGAAATCCTATTGCCATTTAGCCCTCATAACTTTTAAGTGCCTTCAATCCAGCGGCCATTGGTCTTTGAATTGCGAGGATAATTAGAAAGATAACCAGCGAAAAAGAGCCAACTATCCAGATCCATTGAAGATAGGTAATTGGCTCTCCTCTAAAATGTGATGAAAGTATGGTATAAACAGGTCCGGATTCCAGAATAATAACTAAAGCTATAAAGACCGAACTGCTTATCATATAAACTAACCCGCCAAAGCCTGTTGCTACCTGGGCTATATTTTCGTGGTTGAAATTGGGGTAAACAGCACCCAAGCCAACCCCTAAGGCAACAATTCCAAAGACCAAAAAAAATATAGTTACTGAGGACAAGGCCATCATAAAGGGTGTTACCTTTAACAGGTAATTGGTGTAAATTATTAACACCTCAGACAAAATGAGCATAGGAAGGAGATAGGCAAAGAATTTAGACCATAAAAAACGCCTTGGTGAAAGAGGTGAAGAAAGGATAATCCAGAAGGCTTGTCCCTCAGAGCTTACTGCTGGAAAGATAAAACGGGCGGAGAGAGCTGAAATAACGAACCCTGCCAATCCTATATTTAGAAAGGATAATGCATTCTGAAGATAGATGGATTTTATCGGACTTCTCTCGAGAGGGAGGACACTGAAATTATAGATATAAACAACCACCAGGGCACCTAAGAGAAGAAGCTGGGACCACTGGCTGTTGTCCCGGAAAAAGGTTCGCACATCTTTGGCTATCAAAGAGGTCGTGTCTGGTCCTAACGGTCTGGTTATCACTGAAACTATCTTCTCAAGTATCCTTTTCCCGACACGACTTCTTCTTTTTGCCTCCTGTGCCTTTGAAAAACCTTCTGAATATATAAGCCCTGCCAACCAGATATCTATTACTACCATAGCAAAGGCAGTAGACCAGAGAAGAAGATAGTTTAATATCTGGCTCCCTGTATACATGGTCAATCTTGCCCACAGAAGATCTGTTGCCCAGTGACTTGGCAGATAAGGCGAAGAAGGGGCTTTTAAGGCACCTAAATACTGGGCTATGCTTATAAATGCATCTGGATTGACCAGCCTCTCAGGCCTTAGAAACCGGAAGAGGAGATATAGTAGAATGATCAGAATAATAGAGAGATACATAATAATATCTCTGGCCCTTTGTGCAGGGAAGAACCTAACTAAAACCATAACTATCATAATGCCTAAACTTGCAGATATGATAATTAAAGGGAAAGACACATAGATCAGGCTCAGATAATAATTAAGGCCAGCTGAATAAACAACACCATAGGCTATCATCACAGGAAGGCCAAATACAAGTAGCATCCACGAGCTATCAATTACTGTATAGAAGGAGCGGCTTAAAAATAACTCTGCAATTGATGCCGGCGAAGAGTAGCATAGTTCTAAATCCTGAGA
>DAOVDY010000085.1 GCA_030669265.1 Desulfobacteraceae bacterium
AGATACTATAATTATTCTAAAATGTTACTTATAATCTATACCTATATTTACATCACTTATTATCGGTCTTTCTTACGAGGTTTTAAAAAGGTTTAGGCTATGAATGATTCTTCGCTATCGAACGAAAAGTCTTTTTGGGAAATAGAGTGCCCGGAAATTATCGGCGAAAGTGATGCGATAAAATCTGTACAAGAAAAAATAAAAAAGGTGGCTGACAAGAATGTCACTGTTTTGATACGGGGAGAGAGTGGTACAGGCAAAGAGCTCGTGGCTCGGAATATTCATTGTAAATCTCAGCGGAAAGAAGAAAATTTTGTTCATGTTAATTGCGCAGCCCTACCAAGCGAATTATTAGAGAGTGAACTGTTTGGGTACAGAAGGGGAGCCTTTACAGGTGCTACGTACAATAAGCTAGGAAAGTTTGAGAAGGCAAATCGAGGGATATTTTTTTTAGATGAAATAGGAGCCCTGAGTCATTCACTGCAAGCAAAAATTCTGCAAATACTGGAAGATAAAAAAATGTCACGACTCGGCGGCATAAATGATATCCCTATAGATGTTCGAATAATAGCTGCTACAAATTCAAATCTTGAGGAGAAAATTACAAAAGGTGATTTTAGAACTGACCTGTATTACCGTTTGAACGTAATTTCTATTGAAGTGCCTCCCTTAAGAGACAGAAAGGATGACATCCCTGTCTTAACGAATCACTTTATGGGTAAATTTTCCGACGAACTAGGCAAAAAAGATTGTATCCAAATCGATGATTCTGTGAAAGAACATTTTCAAAAATACGATTGGCCAGGCAATGTGAGAGAATTAGAGAATATAATGAAAGGGATTATAGCATTGCAAAAAACTGATTTTGTGTATGCTGATCTAAAATTGGGGAAACCGGCAGATAAAGAGGAAGAATGTTTGGATGCTAAGAGCAGGAATCTTTTTCAAATTTGGGATGATAGTAAGATAAAAAAGATGATTACTGATAGGAGAGACATCAATTTAAAGACAATACGCGGGTACTATATTGCTGATGTTGAAAGACAAGCTATTTGCAAGGCCCTGGAATTAACTCAGTGGAATAGAAAGAGTGCAGCGCAATTATTGCGAGTTAGTTACAAAACCCTTTTAAACAGAATTGACGAATATAACATAGTATAATGAAAGATGTGCCTCAGGTTTTAAAATATCGTTGCAAAAAAACGTATTGTCTTTTATGATAATGGTATGACAAGACTTTATGGGGGTAGTATTCGTAATAAACTCGGAGGGTAATTTTGAAAAAGTTATATGTCATTGGTGGTCCAATTAAAGGTGAGTCTTTTACCCTTAATGATGGTGTCACCACTATTGGGAGATCCTCTGATAACGACATATGCATCTCAGATATAGGAGCTTCCCGGCACCATGCCACGTTTGTGGAAAAGGGTGATAAAATTTTTATCTCAGATCTGAAAAGCGCTCAAGGTGTCTTCGTTGAGGGAGAAAAGATAAAACCAGGGCTGGAGGTTGAGCTAAAAAAAGATACGACATTAATGATAGGTAACACCGTCCTATCATTCCAAAAGGAATCGTATGCAAAAACATTGGCAAAACCATACTCTTTTGCTGCACAAACAAAGCCCTTTGATATAAGCAAGTCTTCAGATGATAGCTCAAGAAACTATATACAGAGCTTGGAATTACTCCTCAAAGTGTCAAATATTTTTGCGCAATCACTCAATATCCAAGAATTGCTCGGTTTGGTAATAGATCAGATTTTGACTCTTTTAAAAAGAATTAATCGTGGAGCAATATTGTTGCTAAACAAAGACACAGGCAAACTACAAGAGGTGGTTTCAAAGACGAGAATGGACGATAAAGATAATCTCTTCTCTAACATTAATTACAGCAGAAGCATTGTTAATAGAGCCATAAAGGAAGGCAAACCAGTAAAAATATCCAATACGAGCCAGGTAAACAAAGCCAACCTTTCTGACAGCATGGAACAGATGAATGTCATGTCAGTTATGTGTGTACCCCTTATGTATAAAGAAGATGTTCTTGGAGTAATTTATGTCGACTCAATCGGTTTGCCTGAAGGGTTCAGAAAGGATGACCTCGAACTGCTTACTGGCTTAAGTAATACTGCGTCCATTGCCATAGAAAATGCGCGATTGTATTCAGATTTAGAAACATTGGTTAAGCAGAGAACAAGTCAATTAGAAAAGGCTAAAGATAGATACAAAGAGAGTGAATCAAGGTTTAGAGCGGTGTTCGAGAATATGAGTAATGGTGTTGCTATATTAGAGGCGATCGATAATGGTGAGGATTTTGTTTTTAAAGATTTCAACAAAGCTACTGAGAGAATAGATAAGATAAAAAAGAAAGATGTCATTGGCAAGAGCATTCTTGCGGTGTTTCCACGTTTTAAAGATCATGGCTTTTTTGATATACTTAAAAGGGTCTGGGAAACAGGAAGGTCCGAAGATCATCCTACTATGCTCTATGAAGATGAGAGAATTAAATCCTGGAGAACAAATTATGTCTATAAATTACCCAATGGAGAAATTGTATTTATCTATGAAGATGTAACTGCCCAAAAACAGGCGATTGAAAATCAGCAAAAACTTCAAAAACAGCTTTCTCATGCTCAGAAGCTAGAATCATTAGGCAGGCTGGCAGGGGGTGTTGCGCATAACTTTAGAAATATCTTACAAGCTGTTCTGGGAAACAGTCAATTCCTTCAAATGGCATACAGTCAGGATGCCCTATTACAAAAAATTACAAGGATTATCAATGAATCAGTAAAGAAGGGATCTAATTTCATAGATAGTTTATTGAAATTCTCCAGGCAGGATATTGAAAAAGAGATGCTCCCCCTCAATTTAAAGGATGTTCTCGATGAAACATATAAAATAATCAGTAATACCTTTGATCATCGGATAAAGATTATCACAAAAATAGAGGAGTCATTACCAATTAAAGGAGACCATTTAAGTCTCAATCAAGTTTTTATTAATCTGTGTAATAATGCACGAGATTCAATCTCAGGTGGCGGTGAGCTAAAGATAGGAGCAAAGAAAGATACAAATAAAGTTATAGTTACCATTTCCGACAACGGATGTGGTATGCATGAAGAGACCTTGAAAAACATATTTGACCCCTTTTATACCACTAAGGACATCGGTGAAGGAACTGGTTTAGGCCTGTCAATAACCCACGGTATAATAGAAGAACATAATGGGACCATATCTGTGTCTTCGCAACCAGATAAAGGAACAACATTTACCATTTCTTTTCCCATAGCTGAGAAATTTGATCAGACTGAATTAGAATCTCCTCTAAAAATCAAGCATGGGAAAGGAGAAAAGGTCTTAATTGTGGATGATGAACCGGAGGTATTAAAAGGCCTTGAGAATATGGTCAAGTCGATCGGTTATGACGTAAATTCAGCACGTGGTTGCAATAAGATCCTTGAAACCTATAAAACATATAAACCCGATTTAGTGTTACTCGATTGGAAGATGCCTATTATGGATGGTGCAACGTGTGCCAAAAAAATTCTTGAAAATGACCCCGCTGCCAGAATAGTCATTATTTCCGGCTACCAAGAGAGTGCCGTAGATGGAATAGATGTCGGTTTGAAAAATGATATAAAGGATTTTGTTCTTAAGCCTTTTGATATGAATAAAATAAGTAAGGTTATTTCAAAAGCCCTTCAAGATTGATGTTCTCGCAAAAAGTCCTTTTACTTGCTCATGATGCCCATTTTGGCCAAAATCGCTCGCAAAAGACTTTTTGCGAGTTAGTCAATCTTAACAAAAATAAAATCCGCCTAGCTCCCCAGTAATTTTATTACATGATCTTTTAATTTTTCCATCTCAAATGGTTTGCGTAATACGACATCTGCCTGTTTTTCAGCTGCGAGCCGTTCAGGGTTTTTCCCATATGCAGTGATGGCGATAACCGGTAAATCAGGGGCCTTTTCTTTGATAACGGTAATGATTCCTACCCCACTTACGTAGGGCATAACGATATCTGTAATAACCAAATCATACTGTTCGGATTTGACCATCTTTAATCCATCCATTCCATTTGATGCTGTAATTATAGCATAGCCTAAGTATTCAAAGTAATTCTGCATCATAGAAAGAACATGGTTGTCGTCTTCAATAATAAATAGTGTCTTTTTCATTACCCACACCTCAATACTCTGAATTACATACAAGCGTTTCGTAACTCGTATTCGCCTCACCGCAGATCACCGCGGTGCTATGGTAATCTAAATTCATAAAAATTGTAATGATATCCGCACTACACAACTGACACCATTCAAACAGGCACCATATTCAGGACATACCCTCAATAAACGCCATATCCTGCTTTTGTGTATTTTTAGTGCCGATGGTAATTATTTCTATCTTTTTGTCATCTCTTTTTTTGAAATATATTCTACCAGAATAGGAGAAGATTGTCTCAAATATATGTAATTTTCCTCTTTTACTAAAATATTTTCTTTTAATATTCACCAAAGAATCGTCCTGATTTAATCTATGGATTATCTCTTCGGCTTTTAATTGAAAATCCTGTGGTAAATGTATGTACCCTTCAAGGGCTTTTTTATGAAAAATCAAGTTTTTATATATAACAGTAAATCTCTTTTCTACTGAGTCAATATCCTTTTTTCTCTTCTTTGCACCCTGCTCCTCCATCATTCTCAAATGGCTTATTTCTTCTCTGAGCTGGGTTATTTCACGCTCCTTCTCTTCCTTCAGGGCGATATTTTTGCTTGCTTGTCCCTCGAGCCTCTCCATCTCATCAAGAATTTCATCTATCTCTATTGATTTTTTCTTCTGAATTTCTACCTCATCCATAAGGTGCACAACATCAGATTCCAGATCGTCTTTATCATGTTTAAGCCTCTCTACCTTGGTAATATAATCCTTTTCCTTTATAGAAAGCTCTTCCATGATTTTCTCGCTTTCATTCAATTTGTCTGAAAGCAAATCAATCCGTTTTCTTTCATTCTCTCTGGTAGAAACCCATTCCCTGACCCTCTTTTTATAATGCCAATAGAGTAACAGAATCGAGGAGAACAGATATAAAATCAGGATACTATTTGTGAGCCAACTATTG
>DAOVDY010000261.1 GCA_030669265.1 Desulfobacteraceae bacterium
AGAGAATAAAGCACCAAAGGGTGAGGATTGTATAAAAATTACCTCAAAAAATTCTTCCATTGGAAGTTAATTATAGCTTACCTTACAGCAATCTTAGGACTAACTGTTGTCTTAACCACAACTCTGGGTGCTGCACATATACCTCCACTTGTTGTTTTAAAAATATTGTTCACCAAATTACCTTTAATAAACCATCTAATTATTCCTTCCTGGTCAATTGGTGAAGCCACCATAATTCTTCAGATTCGACTGCCGAGGATTATCCTGGGAGTCCTGGTGGGAGCAGCTCTTGCTGTTGCAGGAACAACTATGCAGGGACTGTTCAAAAATCCCATGGCAGATCCCTATATAATGGGAATCTCATCTGGCGCTGCTCTAGGTGCAATCCTTACCATAGTTTTTGGACTGAACATATTTGGCATGTACACTATACCTTTAATGGCTTTCATATGTGCTGCCGCTGCCATTTTTTTAGTTTATAACATTGCCTCTGTTAGAGGAAAGCTGCCTGTCAGTACCCTGCTACTTGCAGGAATAGCCATAACTCTTTTCTTATCAGCCATTATCTCTTTTTTGATGTATACAGCCGGTGAGCAGTTGCACGGAATTGTATTTTGGTTGATGGGTGGCCTCTGGGGACGCAACTGGAATCATGTTATGATGGCATTTCCTTTCATATTTTTAGGTACAATTCTCATTCATATCTTTGCCAGGGATTTGAATGTAATGCTTATTGGTGAGGAACCGGCCCAGCATCTGGGAATAGAGGTAGAAACCCTGAAGAAAATCATAATACTTTCAGTTTCTTTGATTACCGCCGCTGCTGTATCAGTGAGTGGAATAATCGGATTTGTGGGTCTCGTAATACCCCATATTATGAGGATTTTGGTAGGCCCTGATCATCGAGTCCTTTTGCCAAGCTCTGCCTTAGTAGGGGGAATTTTCCTGGTTTGGGCTGACACCCTGGCAAGAACAATCGTTGCTCCTACAGAAATACCGGTAGGTATAATTACAGCACTTTTTGGTGCTCCCTTCTTTATATACCTTCTACGAACAAGAAAGAGGTCGATGTTTTAAGAGGTTATGATAATGCAGTCAGTCACCCTCCGAATTAACAATATTGCCTGTCGCTATGACGCCGCAAATGTTTTAGAGAATATTGATTTTTCAGCTAAGGGAGGTGATTTTATAGGAGTTGTAGGACCAAATGCCTCTGGCAAATCAACCCTGCTTAAGAGTATCAGTAAGGTATTAAAGCCGCATACGGGAGTGGTCCTTCTGAATGAAAGGGATGTCCACACTTTAAAGAGTGCTGAGATAGCCAAAAATTTAGCGGTGGTCCCTCAGGAATCTGTGATTAGTTTTGCCTTTACAGCATTGGAAGTTGTTCTTATGGGAAGGACTCCTCATCTTAATAGATTTGAAATGGAAAGCAGGCAAGATCTCATCATTGCCCAAAAATCGATGGAGCTAACTAATACCTGGTACCTTGCTGAAAGACCTATTGATACGTTAAGTGGGGGCGAAAAACAAAGGATTATTATTGCCAGGGCTCTTACTCAGGAGCCTAGAGTTCTTTTGCTTGATGAGCCAACAGATCATCTGGACATAAACCACCAGATAGAGATATTAGACCTCATTAAGAGATTGAGTAAAGAAAAGGAAATGGTTGTCATAGGCGTTTTCCATGATCTCAATATTGTCTCACAGTATTGCGACAGATTGATCCTGCTTCACAAAGGGAGGATATTTGCAGCCGGTGGAGCAGGAGATGTTCTTACTGGAGAAAACATAGAAAAGGTATATGGGGTAAAAGTTACTGTTAAACAAGATGATATTTCAGGTAAATTGCTTATTCATCCTCAAAGAAAAAGGATGATTAAAGAAGCTAAGGCCAAAGTCCATCTAATAGCAGGTTCTGGTAGTGCAGTCTCATTAATGAACGAGTTGGTGGATAATGGTTATAATGTTAGTCTGGGTGTAATAAATATAGGAGACTCTGATTATGTTGTTGCAAAGGCTTTAGAACTAGACATTGTTGAAGAAAAGCCCTTTTCCCCGATAACCAAGGAAAACTATGAGAAAAATCTTGAATTAATTAAACAAGCAGATTATGTGATATTAACAAATATACCCATCGGATTTGCCAACATAAAGAATCTAAAGGCAGCCGGAGAGGCTCAAAATTTGATCATTGTAGAAAAAGAACCAATTGAGAAAAGAGATTATACTGAAGGAGAAGCAACCAAGTTTTACCATGAGTTAAAAGCCAATGCTACTCTTGTCAAAAATTCGCATGGTGTCCTGGACACGTTAAAGTCAATAGAAAACAGGGTTCATCATGAGTAAAAGGCAAAGATTCTCGCTAAGGGAGTAGTATTAAGATGAAAAGCAGTAGCTATTTCCATGGGGGTAATCACAGGGAAGCAGCAAGAAGATATGGCCTCTCACCCAATGAGATTCTCGATTTTAGTGCCAACATAAATCCTTGGGCAAACTCCCTGGGGATAGAAAAGATAGTGAGAGCCAATTTAAAGGAGATTTACCATTATCCTG
This sequence comes from Desulfobacteraceae bacterium, assembly GCA_030669265.1. GTDB lineage: Bacteria > Desulfobacterota > DSM-4660 > Desulfatiglandales > B25-G16 > B33-G16. Next base: position 2,557 of record DAOVDY010000261.1, read on the forward strand.
ATCCTCAATGTGCAGAGTTAATCAAACAGATTAGCCAGT
>DAOVDY010000135.1 GCA_030669265.1 Desulfobacteraceae bacterium
AATCCGAAGGGATCCGGATATTATTTTTTTCCATGCCCGTTGCCACCAGAGACCACAGTTCAGTGGTTTTTTCATCATACAGAAACACCGAACCCCTTTCAGTGCCCATGATCTGATTGGTTTGATCTATAATCAATTCAAACAAAACATCCATATTAATTTCTGAAGTGATGATCTGGCCAACATGATAAATCTGCATATACTGGTGAACCTGGTCTCTCATTATAAAATCTTCTTTTCGTCGACCAATGCCTCTCCCTTCTTTCTGTTTTTGACCTGATGTGGTCATGATAATCGCCTTTTTAAAATGAATACTGTTGAGCTACAATAAGACAATGAATATTTTACATGTAAACTTGTACGTAAGTGTGAATTAATCACATATTCTTCCGCTTTTTTCTTTGCAAATTGTTTTTCCATTATGCCTTTCTTTTATGTGTAACCCTGAGAAATCCCAATTCATATCCTGGGCTAATTTGTGGTCTTGCTGGCAGCCTTATCCATCCTCCTTTTCACACGGGCCTTTGCTGCCTTCCGGCTCTCCCCCCGAAGGTCGGCCTTGGCCGCAGCCCAGGTGTATGCCGTCTTTTCATCGTTGGTGTAAATAGCGCACCACATCAGGCCAGCCATAGCGCCCAGACCATTTGAGTTCAATGTGAGGGCCGATCGGAATGATTCCTTTGCGGCCTTATAATCTTTATTTTTATACAGGGCCCAGCCTTTTAGGTCATGAGCCAGGTAAGAAGCAGGGGCTGCGGAAACGGCCCTATCGAACCAATGGAGGTCGAGCAGGCCTTTTTCACCCCACGATGAATGGAGATAATATGTCTCTAAAGCCCGTCCCAGAAGATCTAAACCTTCAGGATTGATTTTCTCAGGCCACAAGGCCTTTCTCGCCTGGGCATCCGGCAAAGGAAGACCACATGTCTTTAACCAGGCCAGAAATCCTTTACAAAAACCTATAAGTTGATTCGATAGATCCAGAGTCAACGTAGTGGAACGTTCGTTATGTTGTTCCTTTGTGTCCGTCAATATCAGGGTGACTTTAATCTCGCTTCCACGTTGTTGAATCCTGCCCCTAAGCCAGTAACGAATGCCCTGTTTTTTGCTGAGTTTTCTAATATCAAGCTGGGGGCCCTCACCATGACAATAGGCCCTTAACCTTTCCTTTTCGAGGAAGATTTTTTTTACCCGCCAGCCAAACCAAAACTCCTTAAGGCCTGTGTGCAAGGCCACGATGTTTCCCAGCAGGAAATGGATGGACAGTCCGGTTCCGTTGTAAGCCTGTTCCTCCTGAAGCTGAAGCGGGATCACGATCAATCTGGGTTTGCTTTTGCCTTCCTTTTCTGTGTACTGTCCTATGACCTTCCTCTTCTGTGTACTTATTGTGCCCGCCTCACAACTGTAAAGCAGCAATACTAAAGAGAAAGATATAAAAAAAGCCACTGTCAGCCTTGTTCTGCTTCGCGATAAAACAGGAAACATCCTCATTACTCTTCCTTCTTTGCGTATAAGCTATTTGAAATCAATTATAGCGTGTCATATCATTAATTTCCAGGTTTTGGGATAGTATACCCCTGCCTAAACCTTACGTTTCTTCTGTTTCAGATTTTTCCTCCTTTTTTCGATACATTGCCTTACTAAGTAAGATACTGATTTCATAAAGGATGATAATGGGCAGTGCCATCATTAGCTGTGTGGCGACATCAGGAGGGGTTAGGATCGCGGACAAAATAAATGAGCAGAGAATAGCGAACTTGCGGAATTTTTTCATCGAATCTGGTGTTATGAGTCCAATTTTGGTTAGGAAGAGGACTACGATAGGCATCTCAAAAACTATACCGAATGCTAAAAGCAGCCTGATTGCAAATGAGAAATATTGCTTTACAGAGGGAAGTGCCTGAATGTCTTCAGTTGCAAAACTCACAAAAAATTTGAAACCATACGGAAAAACAACAAGGTATCCGAACAGAGAGCCAGCAACAAAGAGAATACTGGAAAACAAGACAAAAGGGATAATATATTTTTTTTCCTTCTGGTAAAGGGCAGGGGCTAAAAACATCCATAACTGATAAAAGATAATCGGGATGGCGAGGATAATGCCGGCAACAAGGGCTACCTTAATATAGGCTATAAACATATCAGGGAGATTGGTAAAGATAAGCCGGCTATCATCAGGAAGGACTTTAGTAAGGGGCAAAATAAGATAGGCGAAAAGTTGTTTAGCAAAGACATAAGAGATAATAAACCCGATTCCAACGGCAATTGCGCAGATGACTAATCTCCTCCTTAACTCTTCTAAGTGGCCCAAGAATGGCTGTTTGTCATCTGTCATTTTCTTTTTTCTCTGTGCTATTATTTTTGCCTTCTTCCTTATCAGGCTCTACTGTTGCATCATCTTTTTCTTCTATTTCCTCTTCTGTTTCAGCTTCATGTATCACACCGCTTACAGAGTCAGTCAATTCTTCTTCTATTCCTCTGAGTTCGTCTCCCATATCAAGATTTGATTTTATCTCATTCGTTGCTTTTCTAAACTCAGCCATGCCCTTGCCCAAAGCTCTGGCTAAGTCAGGCAACTTCTTTGGGCCGATAATAATTAAAGCAATCACAAAGATAATGATCAATTCAGGCATACCAATGCCAAACATATGTTAGATCTCCTTTTAAAGTCCGCTTATTATGATCTCCTTTATAAGGAGCGATGGGGCCCCGATCCTGCCGAAAAATCTCAAATCATCTCCCAATTCTTCAACAGCAGAAAACAGGTTATGGATTGAGCCGGAAATAGTTACCCCCTTTACTGGAAAGACTGCCTTCCCCTTTTCTATCCACATTCCAGATGCCCCCAGGGAAAAATCTCCGGAAACAGGATCAACCATATGAACACCCATTAATTCGTTTATGAAAAAGCCGTTATCCATTATGAGCAAGAGTTGTTCAAATGACACAGGGCCAGCATGTATGAAGAGGTTAGATACTGATGTAGAAGGAGGAGATGAGATCTGTACCCTCACAGAGTTACCAGTCAATTGAGATCCTGTTTTTTGGGACCAGTATCTATCAAAAAGATACGATAGTAATTTTCCTTCTTTTACCAATAGAGTCGTTTTCTGTGGTATCCCTTCGTCGTCAAAAGGGGCACTGCCCAAACCCCGAGGATATAACCCGTCATCTATGAGTTGAATCCTTGGGGAGGCAATTATATGGTTGATTTTATTTTTAAGGTAAGATTTGCCCTTGTTTACATTTTCTCCAAAAAAGGAAGATGACCAGACACTAAGCAAATCACCTACGACCCTGTTTTCCAAAACGGCTGGGCAGGTGCGAGTAGAAATCTGGCGGCTTCCCAACATGTCAGTTGCTCTTTTGGCTGCGTTCATACCAATCTTGATTGGGTCAAGGTCTGTATAGATTCTGGCACTATTGAATTCAAAGCCGAGCTCAGAGGAATTATTATACTCTGCAAGTGCCATCATGGACATAATACAATGGGTTCCTTCCCTTTCCAGATCAAGGCCTTTAGAGTTGATCAGGGTGACATAATTTGTTACCTCTTCGTATTCAGCCTTCTGTATCTTTTTTATGCGAGTATCGGCGCTAAGTGTAGCATGTTCCATTTCTTTGATATGCTCTATCTTCTCTTTTTCGCTTATTTTAGATAGATTCCTGTCAAAAAGGTCAAGGTGAGGGATATCTATTCTTTCAGCTGAAGAAAAGCCATGGATAGGATCAACATCAGCCTGGTCTGCCAATTCAACCGCTCTGTCTGTTAGCTGGACTACACTATCAGGAGTTGGTCCGAAGAGATAGGAGAATCCCATTCTTCCTTTATTGAGGATCCTGAGTGCAAGACCTAATTCTCTGCTTGTGCGGAAATGATCAACCTGGCCCTCTTTTATTTCAAAGGATAAAATCTTTTTTTTAGAGAAAAAAATTTCAAATTCCATCCCCTGAGCCCCACTTAGCCGATCAGATATGATTTTTACTATATCCTTTTTTTTCATAATCAATGACCACTCATAGTTCAAGAATCATTGCGATCTCGTCACAGTCAGGAAACTTCGGGCATTTTATACAATCAGCCCAGATCTTATGTGGCAGTAATGATTTTTCTACCTCTTTGAAACCAAAGCGGGTAAAAAAATCGGTTATCAGGGTCAAAACAAACACCTTTCTGAGACCAAGTTCAACTGCCTCTGAAAGACATGCCTCAAC
>DAOVDY010000123.1 GCA_030669265.1 Desulfobacteraceae bacterium
CAGCATATTTATTAATGACGATGAAACTGGGCTACATCACGATTATGATAAATGGCTGGAAAAACTTGCTCCCCATGAGCCCGTCTCCCAATATAGACACAACGTTGGTGAGGATAATGCAGATGCCCATATGAAAAGGCAAATTATGGGAAGAGAGGTTGTTGTTGCCGTAACTGACGGTAAAATGGACTTTGGACCATGGGAACAGATATTTTATGGTGAATTTGACGGTCGAAGACGTAAAAGAGTTTTGGTAAAAATAATCGGAGAGTAACTTTTCAGTATAATAAAGGAAACCTGGTATGAAAGAAAATAAAATCAAAAAAAATTTTGATCAACTTTTTAATACAATGCTTCAAAACAAAGAAGTTGCGGAAAAGGCTGTCAGCTATTTACATAATGAGAAAAAGATAGATAAAGCAATTATTTATAATGAACTTCTCCCTAAAAAACTAGTCGGTTACTCCCCAGAGAGAAAGGCGCTTACCTTCCCTTTAGTACGCGGTTTTCTCATTGTAGGCATTCATTATCTGACAACAGAGTCTCTCGAAATAAATGGTCAAATACTAAAAGAAGGGCAAGAATACTTTCATGAAGGCAGCGACCTTGAAACAGGGCTTTTCAACCTTCAGAGAAATTTTAGAGATGTAATTATTACATCTGGCATACTTGACCTATTAAGCACAGATCTGGGAGGTGTTTCCCTGCCCAGCATGACAGGATTCAAACAACTACAACTATTTTCCGATATAAACACAACAATCTGCTTTAAAAATAGCAAAGGTAGCGAGTTGGCTGCTAAAAAGATCCTTGAAATTCTTCCAAAGGCCAACATTGTAACACTACCAAAAGAGTTCAGGGACATAAATCATCTTTTGGTGGGAAAAGGTCAGGAGGCTGTTAAATCCCTTTTAGGAAAGGAGTATAAGGTGGATAAGGTAAGAGAATCAAAAGGATTTAGAAAAGATAAAACTTTTGAGGTTGTAAACTGTCGCTATTTTACAAACCCTGGCCCAGGCAACACAAAGGCAACCCTTGAAGCTGCTCTTGAAAGGGCCAACACATTACAGATCAACAAGATTTTGGTCTCAAGTTGTAGTGGAAAAACCGCCTTCAAGGCCCTTGATCTATTCGGGAATAATTTTTCTCTTATAATTGTAACGCATGTAACAGGTTTCAAAAAACCAGACCATCAAGAACTCGCAGAAAAAGATAGAAAACTCCTTCTTGAAAAGGGTGTCACTGTTTTGACAGCCCAACATGCATTTGGTGGTGTAGGAAGGGCATTTAGGAACAAAACCGGCACCTATCAAATAGATGAGGTTATTGCCTATACCTTGCGAACATTTGGGCATGGAACAAAGGTTGCCATTGAGATGGCCTTAATGGCCACAGATGCAGGGTTAATCAGAACAGATGAGGATGTTATCTCAATTGGTGGAACAGCAACTGGAGTTGATACAGCACTTCTACTGAAACCAGCACATACCCAAAATTTCTTTGACATGAAAGTCAAAGAGATCATCTGTAAGCCATTAGATTTTTAAGCTTCAAAATTTCAAAAGGAGGGATTAGAAAAGGGATATTATCTTATCTCTATAACCATTATGTCATTTATTTTCCTTCCAATGTGGAATCTCATATAGCGCCTTTTGAAACATATCCTTCAACCGATAAGTTGAATTAAATGATAAAATGAATATTATTAATGATGGGTTAGAAATATTGTCGCGGATTAACATAGAAGCTTTCAATAAAGCTCATTGATTAGCTCGTTAATTCGTTCTCCAGGGAAATAATTACATGATATGCAAATAATAGGAGGGCGAACAGGGAAATAAACCCGACAAGCCGAATAGAGGAGGAAATAATGCCTGAAAGATTAGTCTATATGGACAACAACGCTACTACGCCTCTTCATCCAGAAGTTAAAAAGGTGATGATAGATGCCATGGGGTTATTTGGAAACCCCTCAAGCCTTCATGGACCGGGTAGAGAAGCCAGACAGCTTGTTGAGGCGGCACGTGAAAAGGTCGCTTCATTCATCGGTGCGTCTCCTGAAGAGGTGATGTTTGTCGGGAGCGGATCAGAGGCAAACAACACAGTGCTATCTGCTCTCTCCTGCCAGAGAGAACGGTGTAAATATCACCATGAAGGGCTTCATGAGATTATCACCACCACTATTGAACATCCCTGTGTTCTCGAAACATCAAAGTGCCTCCAGGAGAGGGGTGTTAAAGTTTCATATCTTGATGTAGACCGCTACGGAAAGGTCAATGTAGAGCAGCTACAAGAGGGAGTTACCGACAGAACAGGGCTGGTATCGGTGATGATGGCAAACAATGAAATTGGTACCATACAGGATATTAAGAAGATAGCCGAAATTGTGCATCAGCAGGGGGTGCTCTTTCACACGGATGCAGTTCAGGCGGTGGGTAAGATACCGGTTGATGTGCAGGAGCTTGGTGTTGATTTTCTGACGCTTTCCGGGCACAAGATTTACGGGCCCAAGGGGATTGGTGCCTTGTATGTAAGGAAGGGGGCACCCTTTTGCCCTTTGATCCGTGGTGGACACCAGGAGAGAGGCAGGCGCGCCGGAACGGAGAATACACTAGGAATAATAGGATTTGGAAAGGCGATTGAGATGCGCTCCCAGGAGATGGAAGCCGAAGAAAAACGTTTGCTCAAATTAAAGGCAACGTTAAGAAAGGGCATAGAAGAGAGAATTCCCGATATGCAATTCATCGGGCACCCTACAGACTGTCTTCCAGGAACCTTAAATGTCTCCTTTGACGGTGCAGAAGGTGAGGCAATTATCCTGTACCTTGATCTGGAAGGCATTGCCGTGTCAACTGGCTCTGCATGTGCATCGGGTTCCCTTGATCCCTCGCACGTAATTCTAGCCATAGGATTGCCCGCAGAATGTGCTCACGGTTCAATACGTATCAGTTTGGGGCGGGAAAACACAATGGAGGAGGTGGAGTATATGATTGATACACTTCCTCTGGTGATTGGAAAAATCAGGGATATGTCAACAGTGTATAAAAGGAGACAGTAATGGCGCAAGTTAACTGGACATATACAGACAAGGTAAAAGAACATTTTATGAATCCCAAAAACATCCTCATGGATGAGGATAACTATCAGGAAGACGGGAAGGGTATTGCCGGGAACGTGAAATGCGGCGACGAGATGATAGTTGTTATCAAAGTCGATAAAGAAAAGATGATCATTAACGATTGTAAATGGAAGACCTTTGGCTGTGCAAGTGCAATTGCGAGTACCTCTGCTCTCTCTGAAATGGTCAAAGGCATAAAGCTCGATGATGCATTTAATCTTTCCGCAAAGGACATAAATAAAGAGCTTGGCGGATTGCCAGACCATAAAGTGCACTGTTCAGTATTGGGAGATAAGGCCCTGCGCATGGCCATAAATGACTATTACATGCGCAATGGAATGGAAGATAAGGTCAAGAGGGAAGAGCAACGGGTAGTTTGTAAATGTATGAACGTAACGGATCAGGAAATTGAACATGCCGTGCTCGAGGGTGCAAGGACCTTCTATGAACTACAGGAGATGACCAAGGTGGGAACTGGATGTGGGGAGTGCCATGAAGAAGTAACGCAACTCTTGGAAACCTACAAAGAAAAACACTTCTGTCAGGTGTAACGTTGAGCAATAGGAGTTTTTCCTCAACGACCTAAATGGGAAATAATAAGGAGAGATTAGAAAAGGAGTATCCTCCAAGGGACTTTATATATGCCATGAAAGAAGATTTTGAAAAAAAAATTCAAACCCTTGCTGAATGGTTATATGAATCCAGACATCTCGTTGTCTTTACTGGGGCTGGAATCAGTACTGAATCAGGGCTTCCTGATTTCAGAGGTCCTGACGGTCTATGGACCCGGAGAGATAAAGGACTTGCTCCAAAACCTTTAAACCGCTCTTGGGATTCAGTTGAGCCAAATAGCGGCCACATTGCTATCGTTGATCTCCAAAAAATGGGCAAACTAAAATTTCTTATCTCTCAAAATGTAGATAATCTCCATTTAAAATCAGGGATAAATCCTGATTTGCTGGCTGAGCTTCATGGGAATATGACCAAACTTCGGTGCACGAGATGCGATAAAAAAGTTAACAAGTCCAATGGCATGACTATGTGTCAGTGTGGAGGAAAATTGGTCTCAAGTGTAGTAGATTTTGGGCAGTCCCTTCCTGAAAAAGATCTAAGGCTTTCTTTTGAGCATTCTCGAAAAAGCGACCTTTTTTTGGTTGTTGGATCAAGCTTGGTAGTAACACCAGCAGCAGACATGCCACCGGAGGCCCTTCGCTCTGGAGCAAAATTGGCCATCATTAATAAGGG
>DAOVDY010000228.1 GCA_030669265.1 Desulfobacteraceae bacterium
GCTGTGGTTGTATGAGACTTTTGCGGGCTGGTTACCTTTGTAAGTGCTATTATTTTTGTCTCGGGTCTCTGCTCACCTATTTGAGCAGCAGCTCTCAGGCCTGCTCCACCAGCGCCAATAACCAGGACATCACACTTGAGGGTAGAATCTATAGTAAATTTTTCTCCCATTACTATCTCCTCTATAAAGCGACAACAATTCTGATGCCGAAAAAGGCAGATATAGCCATAACAATAATAATAAGGAACGTTAAAGATTTAAGCAAGAGACCTGGCTTTATGTAATCGGCAATGATACTAAATAGGCCATAGCCTGCATGAAAGAGAAGGAGAACGATAAAAACAAGATCCATTCCTTTTATGAAAGGGCTCTGTATTCTTTCTAAAATAGTCTTACTGTCATGACCTGTTAGATAATTCATATGCATAAAAAACATATGCCCGATGAGCATAGGAAACATAAATGCACCGGTAATCCTCTGAAGCTTCCAAAGGATTGAATTATCGGTTACCCAGATCTTGAAAAGAATAATGACACAGGCAATAAGGCTTACAGTGACAGTGATCGACCAAAATAGGGTAGCTGATATTTGCTGAATCTCCTCTATAAAGAAAAACCCCACGATAAAAATATAGATAAGGCCCAGAATAATCATGAAACGTATCACTATCTCTTCTGCTCTTACATGGAAGAGCTCATAGAGGATCAATCTACCGCCATTCAAAGAATGAAATATCACGGGAATAGCAACACACCATTCAAGAAAGGAGAAGACAAAATTGTGTAACAATTTCATATCTGCATCAAAGGCTGCGGGGCTAAATAGTAAAGATAGTGTATAAATATGAGCAAACATATAGCCAACAAGTGTTAGTCCGGCCAACCTATGTCCCCAGCTTATTAAGAAAGACCAACCTCTAGAGTTTGCGTAGTAAGACAAGATGGGGAGTTTGTCCATGAGGGATATGATATAGGATTCTACCTTAGTTATTTTCAATGCGTTTTCCATTTAAAAACCTCATTTTATGGACTCATATACGGAACCAAATTATTATAAATTTTAGCGAAATGATGTTAGCTATGGCGCCTTTTATTGTCAAGGATAAAACCTTTAAAAGATAAAAGTAAGGCATGAGGAACAAGAACTTAAGTAAAAAATATTTTATAGATTAAATTCATCATTACTTTTATATGTAATAACCAATGACATATTTTGAATATTAGTTGACATTTGCTTGAATTTTCAATATGCATTTTAAATAATTACACGTTAAGTATAAGAAAATCTTTTGATTAACCGTTATAGAATAGTAAAAAAAATATCAGAGCAAGAGATTCGTCAGCAGGTTAAAAAGATTGCCCGGGACATTACTAATGAATACCAAGGGCGAGAACCCGTTCTGATAGGCGTATTAAATGGCGTCTTTATTTTTTTTTCTGACCTTGTGAGGAAGATTTCCATACCACTAAAAATTGATTTTGTTCGGTTAGCCAGTTATGGATCAAAAGATGTATCAAGTGGTAAAATTACATTAACAAAGGACATTGAGTTACCGGTTAAAGGGAAACCAGTAATAATTGTTGAGGATATTATTGATACAGGATCAACATTGTCCTTTTTGGTTGCACATATTAAGGAAAGAGACCCAGAATCTATTAAAATCTGTGCCTTAATCAACAAGCTTGAGCGGAGGGAGAAAAAAATAGGGATAGACTATTGGGGCTTTGAGATTAAGGAGGGTTTTATGGTTGGCTATGGCCTGGATTATAATGAAAAATTTCGATATCTACCTTATATCCTTAGCTTAGAGATAAAGGATTAATTTAAGGAGAATAAAAATGATAATCGAATGCGAAAGATGCCACACTAAATTTAACCTTGACGAAAATCTTCTGAAAGCAAGTGGTTCAAAGGTTAGATGCTCAATTTGTAAACATGTATTTACCGCATTCCCACCTAAAGAAGAGCCTGTGATTGAAGAATTCTCAACGGAGAAAATAGAAGAGGTAGAGATAATACCACCAGAAGAGACCGATAAAGAAGAAGATATAATACCAGATGTTGATAAAACAATTGTCACAGAGGCTTTGGAGGGAATTGGTCAGGGAGAGGAAGAGGAAGGAATAGAAGCAATTTCTTTTGAAGATATATCTCAAATAGACTCAGGCTTTTTAAGAGAGCAGGAAGAGGAGGGGGTAGGGATAGATATTGATGAGGCAATGGATAGGGCAGCAAGAGTTGAGGAAAAAATCCTCGCCCGAGAGGAAGGGGAAATAGGAGAAGAGATAGAAGAGATAAAAAAACCAGCCAAACCTCAGCCTGTTATTAAAAAACGGCGCAGATCAGCAGTATGGATCACAATTTTATTAATAGTGCTCATCCTTGTTGGGGCTGCAGCTGCCTTGTATGTGTTTAAACCAGACCTCCTCTTTGAATACTTTCCTTCATTTAAAAAATCTCTGCCTAAAGAACAGGTCTTTGATATGGGAAACAAAAGACTCTCTATTAACAGGGACCCTGCTGATTTAAAGGGCTATTTTGTAGACTCTGAGAAGGCAGGTAAATTATTCGTAGTGAAAGGTTCAATAACAAATAATTACCCGGATAAAAGGAGCTTTATAAGGGTTAGATCAAATATTCTTGATTCCAAAGGAAAGGTGGTTAAAAGCAAGATTGCCTATGCTGGTAACCCAATTAGTGATAAGGAACTATTATCCTTATCCATGGTAGAGATAGATAATCGCCTAATGAATAAATTTGGCAAAGATAAGATAAATACAAATATTCTTCCAAACTCTTCTATTCCTTTTATGATTATTTTTAGCGATTTACCTGAAGATATAAGTGAATTTACTGTAGAGTCAATTAGTTCTTTTTCTGCTAAAAAATAAATCCTGTCAGAAGCTCTAAAC
>DAOVDY010000081.1 GCA_030669265.1 Desulfobacteraceae bacterium
CCCTGATATTGGTCATAGCATCACCGGTCAAAAAATAGCACGCTTTTAATCTTATCCCTGAAACTGAAGCAACCATTTCCACAGAGGGATGATATTGATCTCGCCCTGGTCAATTGGGAGTTCAATAGGAACAGTCGACTCTTCATCATCGGTAATAACCGTAAGGCGCTCGACTCTTAACTCATCTTTTACCTCTGTCAGAGCCTGCAGCTCTCTTTGTCTGGTTCTTTCATCTTCCAAAGAAAAACAAACCTGTATGGCCTCGGTGATATGAAGACCTTCCTTGATGATAAAGTCAACTTCTTTGCCTTTCTTGGACTTCCAGTAGTAAAGCTCTTTATTTCTTCTCAGCAGCTCCAAAAAAACTATATTTTCATAAATATGTCCCATATTCCGGGAGAATTTAAAGCTGATGGAATTGCTCAGCGCCGCATCAATGCAATAGATTTTAGAGGGATTATAAATCTGTCGTTTCAAAGAATAATCAAACAAATCCATAGAAAAAAACAGATAAACATCATTTAACGCTTCGAGATAATTTTTAACTGTATTCTGGCTCCTGACACCAATGATTTTCTGCATGTTCTCGTAGCTTTGAACTGTGCCTGGATTAGCCGCCAAAAACAGGGTTAGTTCCTTTATCTCTTTAATATTTCTAATGCCATGGCGGGTAATGACATCACGATAGACGATATCGTTGTAATACTGTTCCAGTAGTGTTGTGTCTCCTATTTTCAGGACTTCGGGAAATCCGCCCAGTTCGATATATTTTCTGAACAACCTTTTTATTTCAACCTTCTTCTGTCTCTTGTATAAGCTTTTGGCATCAATTATCACCCCTTTCATTGTCAAGAATTCACGCAAAGAAAAGGGCCAGGTCACTATTTGACGATTCCTGCCGGTCAGGGCTGTGGAGATTTCAGAGCTCAACAAAGAGGCATTGGAACCGGTGACAAAGATCTTTACATTTTCGAACTCATAGAGCCTGTTCAGCCATTTTTCCCATCCACTGATATTCTGGATCTCATCGAGAAACAGATAGATTCTCCCTTGAGGGTTTTCCAACTCGATAAATGTTTCGTAAAGCGGTTCAAAATCTTGCAAGGTAAAGGGTACAAATCGTTCATCCTCAAAGTTTAGATAAAGAATGCTGTTTTCCAAAACATCCTTGCTGTTGAGGAGATCATCACATACCAGCTTCATGAGAGATGATTTGCCACTTCTTCTTACACCGGTAATGATAAGGATCTCACGCTGCGGAATATAATTTGCGATTTCATCCTGAATCTCTCTCCTGACAAGCCCGCGCCTGGAGAGAAATTTTTCCTTATGGCCGATGATAAGTTCTTTTAATTTTTCTTTTTCCATCCCCTAACCGCCATTATATTTCATTGGTGTTGCATTATAATGGCATATATATAGCAATGTCAATGCATTTTTAAGGCACTGATATTGCCTCTCAGCCCGCCATTGCCCCGCCCGCCTCACAAGCGAGAGCGTTGCGGGCAGGAAGGCACTAGCAGGCAGGCCTAAATTCACGATTCCCTAAATCCCTGAATTCGGCTTATAAGTCAAAAAGTCCAGCAACGTCCCTCTTTAAAAGGATTTTATTCATTACTTATCAATGGGATGCCATCTCTCGCGGTGAAATACTCTCAAGTTCAGGACCAATTTCCTGACGAACCAGATCAAGCTCATAAGCTTGTTGAAGGTTCAGCCAAATATTTGGACCGGTGCCAAACCACCTTCCGAGTCGAAGTGCTGTATCAGCGGTAATGGCTCTTTTACCTGTAATAATCTGGGAAACTCGGTTCGCCGGGACGTGTATAACCCTCGCCAGTTCGGTTGCAATTATGCCAAGCTCAGCAAGTTCGTCGGCGAGGATTTCCCCTGGGTGAATAGGTGTACGTGTCATTTTTAGCTCCTTTTATATGACAATAGCCACAACCTCAAAAAAACGCAGTCGTTTTACTCTGGTAACGCTCTCTACCAAGCGCCCTTTTGATGACTGATTTTGCTGCTAAGACATTAGAATTAATGGTAATCGGTAATTTCGACGTTGTGCGGACCATCTTGGTACCATTCAAAACATATTCGCCACTGGTCGTTGATACGGATACTGTATGACCCAAGCGGTCACCTGCTAATGCTTTAAAACGGTTACCGTTTCGGCCCCAGCGCTCCTGGCCATAGAGAATCGGGCCACCATCCTTCATCTTGATGGCTAAGGCAATAGGCAAAGAAACTGGCAAGGATACAATGAGCATGAAGGTAGAGAGTATGATATCCAGAGGGCGTTTTAGAAAAGGTTCTTTAACCTTATGTTTGTGCCAGTGGGTTACCATAGGCTTGGCAGTTATCTGAGGATAGTGATAGCCGATTAGGTTAACTTTAAAGATATCCCTTTTCCCACCTTCTCTTCTAACTGTACCGATTGTTTTTTAATAGCCTCCTGTGTATACCCATAAAAAGTCATTTCCCATAGGCAATGCGCAATAATATCTGTCTCGGAGTAATTTGATATAGATCCAAGATCAATATCCATGCCTAACCACTTTTTCCAGTCCACAAACTCAATTCCATACGACACTTCTTGATTACCAATTTTATCGTCCTTGAAAATTTCAGAATTTTCCTCTTTTCTTAAAGTGCCGTTTTTCCCGGATACACAGGTATACCACCCATTTTCAAATTCATCAAACACCTCTTCCAGAATAATGCGCATGTTCGACTCTGCGTGTGTCAGCGTCTGCAACTGTTCAAAAGCCATCTTGAATCCGGCAATATTTTTTCGATCATTCGGGTACAGATGTATGAGAGCAGCGCAGACTTCATCCCATTTGTACTTGCATACTAATTCCGTAAATTTCATTACCAATTCATTTCCTCGTCCCAGAACCTCTTATCCTCCTTATAAAACATCTCTTTTCACCGTATCGTAATCTAACTTCACGATTCTGCCTTTAACAATTCTCTCGCAGAAATTGAAAATCGGAATATGAACAAGCAGTGAGAAAGCTGGCTTAAATCACCATACCACTCCTTCAAGGTTGTCCAAGCGTTACCAACAGTTAGCTCTATATCTTCCTGATCTCTCAGGCTCTTCTTTGCACTTGGCAATGGAGTGGTAATCACAATAACATTGGGCGGTTTCTCACCTACTCGAGTCCCCCATTTCATTGCATAGAGCCCAAATTCTTTGCTATAAATCAACATCTTCGGGCCTATATACAAGTATATCATCTACCTTTTCAAAGCCTGTATCATTTGTTGCCAACAATTCAAGCCCTTCTTCTTGCATACTGGCAGCAATAACTGAATCGTTTACCATCAACCCGTATGCCATCCTAACCATTTGGCTTTTAATAACTGTCTCGAAGGTAACAGGTCTGATTTCTATACCCATTTCATTGATTTTTTGTGTGTTTACAAAATACTCGTTCAGTCCTTTAATTTTTTCGGGGCTTTCGTTGAGCTTTCTGACAATATTAGGCGGTTTTACCAGGTTCTTCTTCACAGCTTCAACCATCATTAAGCGGTGAAGCACTTCCAGGATCACATTTACAGAGGTTATGGCGGTCAGATCCCCTTGCTCACATCTATTTAGAAAATCACCACATTCGTCACTTACGCCAGTAAAGTGGTAGATAAAAATATTAGAATCAATAAACACCTCGGAGCCTGCCTCGATTTCATCAAGTTTCATACACACCTTCTTCTTCCATTATCGATTTAAGAACTGATGGTGACACACTCATTGCGCCATGTGAGCTTAGAGAGATGTTTTTCCGTTTTGATCTTGTTTTCCTTTCCATTGTGAGCAGATACATCCTAAGCGCATCTTCTAGCACCTTACTAAATGGCTGCTTTTGGGAGAGAGCAACCCGTTTTGCATCGAATATCAAATCTTCCTCTAACAAAGTGCCGATTTTCTTTTTCATCGTATCTCATCTTCCTATAAATCTCACTATAAGGGCCGAACCTAATATTGTCAAGAAAAATAGATTACATTCTTGAATTCTATTTTGATTATATGGTTCTTTGTGCAAGACATATGCTTAAAACAAATTTTCTGCCTCCACGCAGGATCGTCGGAGAATTACCGAAAACAGCCCGCCAAAATACCGGCGGACAAGCCCTCCAAACTGATGGCGGACAAGCCCTCCACACTACTGGCGGGTAAACCTTGAGCAGGAATCGGTGAATAATATGGGATCTGTTTCTCCAACTCTTTGACAAACTCTGGTCGTTCCGGCCTTGGTCCAGCCATACCCATATCTCCCTTGAGCACATTTAAGAGCTGAGGTATTTCATCTATACGCCATCTCCTCATAAATAGCTCAATCCTTGTTATCCTTGGATCTTCATCGTCTGTCAGTACCGCCCCAGTCGCCTTTTCCACATCCTGAACCCTTTTGCCAAATTCAATCAGCTCAAAATCTGCCTTTTGGGATAAAACTCAGAAAAAAGTCCCATGTCATATGCTGACGCCGGTCTTTTACTATACGCCATTTACAAGAATTATGTTGAAAAAATGTTTAAAATATGTATAATTTAGTATATGAAGTTTGAATGGGATGCAAAGAAAAGCAGCGCTAACAAGATAAAACATGGGATTGATTTTGAGACCGCAAAGAACATATGGTTAGATGAGAATCGTGTTGAAATTCATGCCCCACATCCTGTGGAAGACCGACGCATTATAATAGGGAAACATCATAATAAGGTATGGACTGCAATATATACCATGCGAGGTAATGCCATTCGCATCATTTCTGTACGACATGCCAGAAAAAAGGAGGCAGAGCTATATGATAAAGAAAAAGCTGGTTAAAAATAGTGCGGAATTTGACCGTCGCTTTGATTCCGGCGAGGATATTCATGATCTCATAGATATGTCAAAAGCCACGGTTATTCATCATGGGAAAAAAGTCCGCATCACGCTGGATGTTGCAGAATCGCTAGTTAAGGACATCGATGAAATACGGCAACAAATAGGTGTTGACCGTGGCGCCTTGATAAAAGTCTGGCTCCATGAGAGGGTAAAACAGGAAAAGGCTGTCTCTCGCATCAGGGAATAAAGCTTGAGATCACCGAATAACGAATAGGCCAATGACTTTCTTGTATTTTCTAGATTCCCTGTCTACTCCCTATTTTACTTGCGCCACACTCCATGCCCTATTCTAATACCCTATGTCTAACCCGTGAAATGCCTTTTTCTTTTCTATTTCACTGG
>DAOVDY010000224.1 GCA_030669265.1 Desulfobacteraceae bacterium
CAATGACAGATAATCAACACACAACCTTAGTAACAGGAGTAGCTGGTTTTATTGGCTTTCACACAGCCAGATCACTCCTTGAAAGAGATAATAGAGTAATCGGCATCGATAACCTCAACACATATTATGATGTCTCATTAAAAAAGGCGAGACTGGAACAGCTCCTTTCCCATGATAATTTCACATTCTATCATGAAAATATTAACAATTTTGATGCCCTACAAAAGATATTTTCTAAAAACCATATAGATAGGATATGTAATTTAGCAGCCCAGGCCGGCGTGAGATACTCCATTGAAAACCCCTTCACCTATCAGGAGAGCAACATTAAGGGCTTTCTTAACCTATTAGAAATGGCACGTCAATTCCCGGTACACAATTTCGTTTTTGCCTCCTCATCATCTGTCTATGGTAATAATACAAAACTGCCTTTTAGCGTTGAAGACAATGTTGATACCCCAATCTCCCTTTATGCAGCAACCAAAAGATCTGACGAGCTGATGGCATTCACATACAGTCATCTTTTTAACATTCCCTTAACCGGACTCCGGTATTTCACCGTATATGGGCCATGGGGAAGACCGGATATGGCCCTTTTTATTTTTACCAGGGCCATACTGAATAAAAGGCCCATAGATATCTATAATTTTGGAAAAATGAAAAGGGATTTTACCTATATAAGTGATATTGTGGATGGAACCATCTCCTCCCTCAATAATCCTTTTAAATATGAACTGTTTAATCTTGGTAATTCAAAAACCGTGCAACTGATGGATCTCATTACAATTATCGAGGAAGAACTTGGGATAGAGGCAAAGAAAAAGTTCCTTCCTCTTCAGCCTGGTGATGTACCTGAAACATATGCCGATATAGAAAAGACGAAAAAAATGCTGGGTTTTAATCCCAAAACTTCAATAAAAACCGGAATTAAAAAATTTATTACTTGGTATCGAGACTATTATAAAATAAGCGAGCTAAAAAAAGATACCCAAGTTCTTCCTTAATGCGCCTTAGGCATATTAAACTTTTGAGTAAATGCATGAAACGTATACCGCAATTTGATACATTTTCTGTCTATTTTTTTGCTCCTGATCATTTGATTGACTTTATAAATTAAAGATAGTATGGTGCATGAAATTTATGCAACATGCGTTTTATCTGTCTAAAACAGGGCATGTAAAGCAAAGATTATAAAAGTGGGAAAAGTATCCAAAATAATTATAGTAATCGTAATAAGCCTCGCTCTTGTATCCTTCTTCTTGGGTATATATATAACAGTTGATGAAAAAATACCCGACAATGCCGTAGTGGTTGTAACCTTGGAAGATAAACTATATCATTCTATCCACTTTGATTATATCTGCGTTGCTCGCAAAACAGCCAGGACCATGCTCTTATCTGAGGCAAAGGAGAAGGGTTTCAAATTCGACTCACATTGTCAAGACCTCGGTTATTTTAGAGGTAACAGGCTTTTTCTTTATCAACACATCCTCTCAAGGTTTGGGATACAATATAACAGCCGCTGGGATAAAAACGGCAACTGGCTATGGTGATGCCAAAGCTCTAATCAATGCCCTCTCCATGATAGTATCTAATAAGAGAACTTCTTGACTTATTTATTATTTTTCAGTTACATTCTAAATATTACCAAAATAGCAACTATAGTAACTTCTACTGATATTAGTGCTGAAGGCCGAGATAGTTATGCAATTTGCATTTTTTGGAACCTCTGATATAGGCCGTTATCGTAAATATAACGAAGATAGTTATCTTTGTAATCCAAAAGAAAAACTGTTTCTTATCGCAGACGGAATTGGCGGGCAAGCTGCAGGTGAAATAGCCAGCAACCTTACAATCAGGAACATAGAAGAATTTATTGTTCGTTCTCGCACAGAAGATATAACCTGGCCCATACCTTATAAAAATGAATTTACGTTAGAACAAAACAGTCTTCTTGCTGGAGCTACTCTCGCTAACCGCAAAGTACGCGAGCTCGAAAATCAGAATCCGTCAATGAAAGGGATGGGAACAACCCTTGTTGGGGTCATCATTAAAGGAAATCAACTCGCTATTTTAAACATAGGAGATAGTCGCTTATACAGGATTAGGGCTGGAGAGATAGAACAAATTACCCAAGATCACACTATAGCAGGAGAACAGGAAAAGTTGGGACTCCTGACAAAAGAAGAGGCCTCTAATCATCCCCAGAAACATATTCTCACGAGCGCCCTTGGGATTGAAGTTGCGGAAAAGCTTAGAATGGACCTTTCCCTTGTTGATATACAAAAAAAAGATTTATATATAATGTGTTCTGATGGATTGAATGATATGCTTAGTGATAAAGAAATACTGGCAGCAATTAATTCTTCTAAAACATCTCTTGAAAAGATGAGCCTTTCACTGACGCAACAGGCCAATCTCGCTGGCGGACAAGACAATATAACGATTATCCTGCTGTCTTTTTATTAACAAATAGGAAAAATGAAATGCCAATCTTAGATATCACAACTTATGATGGCAAACAGCTTAGTCTTCAAGTCGAAAAAGAAACATTTACCATAGGCAGAAGTAACGACAACAATCTTATCCTTTCTGATAAAAGCGTTTCTCGTCATCATGCTGAGATAAAAAAAACAAAAGAGGGCTATCTTCTCACCGACCTTGGAAGTTATAATGGTACAAAAGTTAATGAAAAACTCACTCAGAGTGTCCTCCTAAAATACAACGATAAAATAAAAATCGGCCTTACAAGCCTGATTTTTCTAGTCGAAAAAAAAGATGCAGTATCTCAAGAGGGCTCTCTTGTCCTCACCACAGATAGCGATTATGAAAATGAGCATAAAGAGGTACTAAAAAGCCTCTCACAAAGTAGTGCCATTGACTCAAAAGAGCTTTTAGTTTCTCCAGAAGCTATGAAAACTCCAAAAGAAGCTGCTATTTCTGCCCCTCCAGAAGAGACTCAGACTGAATTAGAGAGAA
>DAOVDY010000067.1 GCA_030669265.1 Desulfobacteraceae bacterium
CCCTCTTGCATATCTGCTCGCCCGAAGAGACTTCATGGGCAAACGATTGGTAGAGGGCATCATTGATCTCCCCATCGTCATTCCGCATCCCGTGGTGGGCATTGCAATCCTCAGCGTCGCAGGAAAGAATCACTGGATCGGCCAGCTTTTCAGTGAACTAGGAATACGGGTTATGGGAAGTGTAACGGGTATAGTTATCGTATTAACCTTCGTCGGGATGCCCTTTTACCTAAACGCTGCAAAAAATGGTTTTGAAAGTATTTCTCCCAGACTGGAAAAGGTATCGCGGAGCCTTGGGGCTTCCATGTTCAGTACTTTCTTCCGCATTACCTTTCCTCTTGCATGGCGTAGCATGCTTATAGGTATTATCATGTGCTGCGCCCGTGCAATCAGCGAATTTGGGGCAGTGGTAATAGTCGCCTATCATCCCATGATTGCACCGGTCTTGATCTATGAGCGTTTTGAAGCCTACGGCCTGAAATATTCTCAGCCAGTTGCAGTCTGGCTGGTTTCTATCTGCCTTGTCCTTTTCCTGATACTCCGAATCCTTACCTTACGTAAAACGAGAGAAGCATGATTAGGGTAGAAGACCTCAACATAAGTCTCCCGGGATTTGATCTTAGCAATATCAATCTGAGCATAGAGGAAAATGAATTTTTCATTCTCATGGGTCCTACCGGGGCAGGCAAGACAGTACTTCTGGAAGCCATAGCAGGTCTGGTTCCCATAAAGAGTGGCAAGATTCTCATTGGAGAAAAGGACATCACCAGATTGCCTCCTGAAAAACGGGGCATCAGCATTGTCTACCAAGATTATGCTCTCTTCCCCCATCTCACAGTTCTGGAAAATATCACATATGGCCTGCACTTTCACAGGATCGACAAGGCACAAGCAGAAAAAAGACTCAATCGATTGCTTGAAGTAGTAAACCTTTCTCACCTTAAAGAGCGCCTTCCTGTCAACTTAAGCGGCGGCGAAAAGCAACGTGTAGCCCTGGCAAGAGCCTTGATGGTCGAACCCAAAGTACTTCTCCTTGATGAACCTCTTTCTGCACTGGATCCTGGTTTCAGGGAAGAAGTTAGAAATGCCCTCAAGAGGCTTCATCAATCTTCTAATACTACTTTCTTAATGGTAACCCATGATTTTGTTGAGGTACTATCGTTGGCAGGACGAGCTGCAGTGATGAATAAAGGCCGCATTGAACAGACAGGTCAGGTGAAAGAAATCTTTGAAAAACCGGCCTCCCCTTTTGTTGCTGATTTTGTAGGGATGAAAAACCTTTTTAAGGCCTCTTTTAGTGGAACACATGCTATGGTTTTGGGCGTAAGAATTGAAATAGGCCGAACAGTTGATCCCTCTTCACAATATTTGGCAGTCAGGCCTGAAGATATCGTTATAAGTAGGAATAAATTTTCCTCAAGCATGAGAAATAACTATTCAGGAATTATCACACAAATCGACAATCAGGGCTTTTATTATGAGATTACTGTGCAGATAAAGGATGTTTCTTTTAAAGGCCTTATAACAAAGGGAGCTCTTATCGAACTTGTTCTAGAAGAGGGAATCCCAGTTTATGTCTCTTTCAAGGCCTCTGCTATTCATATATTTTAATTAAGGTAATGTCAGGCTCATGATATTGGAAGACGGACATAAAAGGTAGATCCAACTCCTTCTTTACTCTCTACTTTAACGCTTCCATTGTGGGCCTCAACAATGCTTTTTACAATAGGAAGGCCAAGGCCTGTTCCCACAATACTTCTAGTTTTTTCAGTTTTGGCCCGATAAAACTTATCAAAGATCCGGGGTAGCTCATCAGGTGCAATACCATAACCGGTATCACTAATGCTTATATTTACAAAATCACCCTTAACCTCCCCCCTTACATCTACCTTTCCTCCTTCTGGAGTATAGATGATAGCGTTAGTGATTAAATTGTTAAAAACTTCCTCCATGCTTTTGGTGTCTGCATTAATAATGGGTAGATTAACCTTTTTTAAGGTTAAGGAAATGTTTTTTTCCTTTGCTCTGGCCTGCATGAATTCTACTAAGCTCTCGAGAATATCCATCAATTGAACCTGTTGCTTATCCTGAACTATCAATCCTGCCTCTATTCGTGAAAGATCAAGGAGTTCATTGGACAATTCAACAAGGCCCTGAACCTTTCGGGATATTTTACCTAGTATATCTGCTTGTTTGGGACCTAACTCTCCTGCCAGCCCATCCATAAGTATCTTGATCTGGCTTAAAACAGTGGAAAGAGGGCTTCTAATCTCATGGGAGACCATGCTAACAAAGGCAGACTTCATCTCATCCAATTCTTTTAGATGCGTTATATCATCAATGATGGTTACAGAACCCAGGATCTCTCCTAACCTGTTCTGAAAAGGCACTGCCTGTGCCCTTAGATATGATTGATTAGATGGCTTTTCTCCTCTTTCATGTGGTTCTATCTCAGCGCTGAGAACCTTGAACTCACCTGTATTCAATTCAAGGATACCATCTATAATACCGGTCAATTTTTCATCTGTAGTGAGGGCATGTAATGGTTGATCATCGAGGGTATCCCCTCCATACCCTAACATTTTCAGTAAGGTGGGGTTATAGAGTATAATATTTTTACTTTTATCAGTTACCAATACGCCACCAGCTAAATAGTTAACTATGGTTTTAAGGCGGGTTCTTTCTGTAGCAATATCTTGCAGGGTTCTGGTCATTTGAATAGCCTTACTGACCACAACTCTTAAATGATCCGGTGTAAAAGGTTTGGGTATAAAATCGAAGGCACCCTTTTTCATTGCCTCGATAGAGTGTTCCAGGGTTGCAAAGCCAGTAATCACGATTGAAACAGAATCAGGGTGTTGTTCCCGAACCTTAGCTAAAACCTCCATTCCTCCTATACCTGGCATCATCAAATCTGTAAGGATAATATCGTAATGTTTCTCCGCCAACATCTTGAGCCCCGACTCTCCGTTTTCAGCCATCTCAACTAAGCAATTTTCTTTTATAAGTATCTTATAGCATCCTTCACGTATTCGTTTTTCATCATCAATTACAAGTATTGTTGGCTGATATGTCTGATCTTCTATGAGTGCCATAGATAAATTCTCCTCTTACAAAGGGGTATTTTCCGTTACCTTAAACAATGGTAGCTCTATTAGAAACGTTGTGCCTTCAGGGCTTGTTTTCTTGACCCTAATCTTTCCTGCATGCTTTTCAATTATACTTTTCACAGTACCCAAACCCAGTCCAGTCCCCTTGCCCTCCTCTTTAGTGGTAAAGAAGTGATCAAAGATTCTTGGCAGAACTACTTCGGGGATGCCACATCCTGTATCGCTGAATTCAATATAGATCTTTCCCTCTGGCTTATCCCTGCTGGTACGTATAGTGATATCTCCCTTGCCAGTAATAGCGTGGGCAGCATTTATTATTATATTAGTGAAAACCTGAACAAGTTGGTTCTTGTCACCTTCACACATTAACATAGATGTGGAAAATTCTTTGTTTATCGTAATATTTTGCAAAAGGGCATGGTGTCCAAGAAAGGAAAGGGTCTGCTCTATTACATCATTTGTATTGAAAAGCTCCCTTTTCATCTCTGTCTGCCTGGAGTAAGCAAGAAGATTTTTAACAATGTCCTTGCACCGGTGAGTATCAATAATAATATTTTGCATATCATTCTTGATAGTGCTATCTTCGTCAAGTTCCTCCAGGATCAAACTAGCGTCTATCAATATTCCACTTAGCGGATTATTTATTTCATGTGCCACCCCTGCAGCCAGTTGACCTAACGAGGCCATTTTGTTCGATTGCTCCAATTTAATTTGTTCGGCCTCTTTCAATTTCTTTTCAATCTCTATTTTTTGTCTCAGGTCTGTATAGACACCCATGGTTGCAGCTTCTTTGCCATCCTGATATATGATAGATGCGGTCATCTCAACGGGTATCTCTTCACCTGAGGAAGTAATTATTGTCATCTTTGTAGCATGGAGTTTACCCACCCCACCGTAATCAGGGCTTCTGAGTTTCTTCATTATACTCCTTGCCCCTCCCGGGGTATACAGATACTCAGCAATACTTGTACCAACAGCTACCTTGTCGGTATAGCCAAATAATTTACGAGCACTCTCATTCATGCGGAGGATCACACCCTTCATATCAGCAACCAATATAGCAGATGCAGAACTGGCAATAATATTTTCCAAAAATTCACTGGTTTTTTGTGATTCAATCTCTAAGAGCTTGGTTTTGGTAACATCCCTGAAGCTTGCCATTACATAACCCACATCTCCATTATTATTTAAAATAGGAGAAAATACTCTGTCTTCATAAGCCTCTGCTCCATCAGGCCCTGTGGTTTTTCTAAGGCCGGTAGTTCCTTCTTTATTATTCAGGACATGTATAAAAGGGCATGATGACTCCTGACATGGCTCTTCAGATTGATAAAGGATATTGTGGCACTTTTTTCCTATGATTTTTTCCTTGCTTTGGCTATGTTTCTTGAGAAATCTCTTATTGGCTGCAACAATGGTCAGATCAGGAGCAAGGATCAAGGTTGGAAATGATAGTGACTCAAAGAGGTTATTATGCCAGTCAAATTTTTTCATATGATACCATACTTAAAAATATTATTTTGCAACCTCAAATGTCTCAGATAATATTTCTTCAGCCTTGTCTATATCATGCTGAGCTAAAACTAAGAAGACAGATGCCGAGGAGCAGCCAGATGCCATAATCTTCATACCTGCCTTTGAAAGGGAAGAGAAAGTGGCATTAGCTATACCGTACCTATCACCAAAGTGTGGGCCATGGAAGAAAATAATACTAACAGGATGGATGTATCTATGAAGAGTTGGGCTTGAATTTTTTTCAAGGGATGTGTGGAAATCCTTACTTTCTTTTAAAGGGAGGCAAAAAATAAAAGAGATTTCATGATTTGACACTTGCGATATTATAAATTTTGGCCTCACGATTTTAAGATCATCTTTGGAAAGGATTTCTCCCAGGGATTTGATTTTAGAGAGAGGGCAAGAAAATTCGATAAGGGCTAAGTCAGTTATTCTTTGAAACCCATACGTTTTGATCCGGGGTTCCCAGTAAACGGCAATTGTCTCCATACAATCTAATTTCCTTTGACTATATCACTCTGGCAGTAACGGATCTCAGGTTTTAATGGTGCATGATCTTCAGGCAGTTGGAATAAATCCTGAATAACTTCGATTGCCTTATCTATTAACTGGTAATCAGTTACAAATGAGATTGCAGATAGCGATGTAGCTATCCCATAAATAGGCACAGATTGCGCCGCCCACAAAACCATGATAACACCCAATATCTTTATAGCTGATTGATGGGGGAAGATAGTGATTATACCCACCTGTCCACGGCTACGTATCTCCCAACCAATAGGTAAAGAGCCTTCTTTTTTAAGGATTTCTGAGGTAGTGAAGAATTTATCCTGCCTGAT
>DAOVDY010000029.1 GCA_030669265.1 Desulfobacteraceae bacterium
TTGGTGAGAGAATTGGTGGGGATAAAAATAACCACAGTGAAACATATAACAAATTGGAAAATAAATAAAAATCACGAATTGGCTAAAATTAAAAAGAAAAGATATTAGCTTGCCACCATTGTTGTTCTAACATCTTTACCTACGGCCATCTCCCCCTAAATTGGCCTCCCAGCCCTTAATCATAAATCTTTTTCCTTTAGAACTATTATTTGTGATATAATTCTTATGAAAAACGGCTTCATGATATCTCAATTAAGCAAATGAATTCCATGCCTCTCTGATCATATATTGAGATGACATGACAATGATTTCAATACTGGGATACACATGCCAGAAGAGCTGCAGGGCAGCCTTATATCCATTACCGGGCACCGATTCTCTGAAAATTTCCACATCAATAAAGACGAAATCGTAACGTTTTTTCCGAAGCATCTCCATAGCGGCATCTTGAGTGGATGCCTTATCAACCCTGTACCCTCTGCCAAAACACTCGAGAATGGTGTGCGAGGGTTCTTGTTCCTTTGATACAACAAGAATGGATCTCATTAAGCCAAAGCCCTTTTTTCTGTTATTTCCGGCAAAAGTTCGAATAATTCCACAAACCTTTTCGCAATTTCATAGGATGAGTTCTCTCTCACATATTGCTCTGCAATACGCAAGGTCATCTTGATCTTTTCATTCTCTTCAAACACATCTACGATCGCATTTCCCAACACAGAATACTTGATGACTTCCTTGTCGAAAGTCTCGAAAAAGTTCGTTGCGTACGCCAGGATGGGACAGCCGGAACCCATACATAGATTTGCTGTGGATGGCACCACAATGGCTTCAGCAGAATCCTTGTGAATTAGAAGGGCATCCGAAGCATGAAGGTAAGTGTAAAGTTCCCTGATGGGAATGTCACCCTTTCTTAATTCGATGAATTGGTATCTTCCTTTTTGTGCTTCAAAAAGGTCATACCAATCTTGAATATGGGTTAAAGTCAGAAGGATCAAGGGATAGCCTCGGTTTAAGCGTTCCAGAATAGGGAGAAGGTGGCGGTAAATACCTATGCCGTAATTAAAGATGATCTTTTTATCGAGAGGAAGACCAAGTTTCCTGCGGGCCTCAATTTTATCACCATACAGGATAGGATGGCAAGGGTAAGCAATGACCTTGATCTTATCCTCTACATATATATCCCTTAGAAATTTCTTATATCTCTCATCAAAACAGACAACTGCATCCCAGTCGAATTCATAGAATATGGTATCTTTTGGCGGCTTCCCTTCGTGGACTACGAAAACGGTCTTGGCCCTCTCCCTGATAAAAGGATAGACTTTGAGCATATCCTCCATGGGTAGGATTTCGAGATTTTGAACCACAAAGACATCACAATCCTGGTTCAAAAATGATGTAGGATCAAAGAAGTAATTTGGTTTATTCCGAAGTGTATAGCACCTTTTTACATAGGGTTCATCCTCATCACACCGGTAGCCTTCAAGTTCTACAGGGGCCAGGACCTGCAGGTTATGGCCCATCTTTACCCACTCTCTTCCAATCAGCTCTGCATGGAGAGATACCCCGCATGGAATATTCCAGCGACTCATCATCGCAATCTTCATCTTAGACTCCTCATCATTCTTTCAGCCAGCTATTATACAAACCATTCCTATTCATAACAGGCTCAAAAGGGGGTCTTTTTCAATAGTTGCGCCACAAATCACCTTGTCTGCAGCTCCATAATAGATGTAGTACTTGTTTTCAATCTCGCAAATACCTGTTGCAAATACGACCTCGTTGACTTCCCCGTGAAGTTCATAGTCTTCTTCTGGCTCAAGAATCGGTTCAGAATATCTACTTACGAGAGAAGATGGGTTCTCCAGAGCGAAAAGGGCAACCCCTAACCTGTAAACAGGTTCCTTATCGACCCCATGATATATGAGCAACCAGCCTTTTGCAGTCTTTACAGGCGGGCTTGCGGCTCCGATTCCGACTCCATCCCATCTTCCTACAACAGGTTCAATTACCTTTTTGGAATCCTGCCAATGGATAAGATCTTCTGAAAAAGCGATCCAGATGCTGCGTGGAGGGTCCATAGGGCGGTGATACATCACATACTTTCCATTTATCTTTTCCGGAAAAAGAACCGCATCCTTGGTGTCTATGTCTGGCAGGACTATACCATATCTTTTCCACTGGATGAAATTATGGGTGGAAGCCAGAGATACCCTAACCCCATGAGTAGAGTAGCTGGTGTAGGTGGCATAAAATCGATTATCCAGGCTGACAAGCCTTGGATCTTCACAGCCTTTGCTCTCAAGGATGCCTCTTGGTATGAAAACGGGCTTGTCCAACCTCAAGAATTCGTAACCGTTGGAACTGATTGCATAGCCTATCCGAGAAATATTGTCATCCCCCACAGCCCTGTATAGGAGATGAACTAGGCCGTTGTGATACACAGCCGCAGGATTAAATACAAGCTTTGATTCCCAGAAATTCTCCTTTTTTGGCTTTAAGATCGGATTCTGTAAGAATCTTTTCAGCATAATTTACTCTTCCTCCTCATAGATAGCCATACACACGAGCCTATCTGCTGCACCGTAATAGAGAAACCATTGATTGTTGTGGCTTATTAACCCTTCAGCAACGCAGTGATTTCCAGTTCTGTATTTGTGACCATAGTCTTGCGATAAATTCAAGATTGGCTCATCGGTCCTTTTCAGGGCCTCTATAGGGTTTTCCTTTGAAAGCAAGACGCCACCGGTCTTATAAATACAGCCTTCTCCCCAACCATTATAGATGAGAAGAATACCCTCATCAGTTATAATGGGATTGGGACCAGGTTCGATTCCCTGGGAATCAAAAAATCCATCTCGTGGTAGCAGAATTGGTTGATGCAGTGGCTCCTCCCAATGATAGAGATCATCGGAGTAGGCTATCCCAATTGCAGAAACCCAGGGCCTGGCTTCCCCCATGAAATACATGATATACTTTCCCTCTATTTTTTCTGAAACAATCACGCCCGCTTTCAATTGACCACTATCCCATGTTCCTTCTCTCGCTTCCAGAACCTGACCATGTTTTCTCCAGTGGAGGAGATCCTTTGAGGTGGCCAGACAGATGTTGGAGGCATGATATTTCTTGCTATTACCGACATAGAAGAGAAAGTAGGTGTCTCCTACCTTGGCCACCCTTGGGTCTTCACAGCCACCCCTGTCAAAATCTTCGTCAGGACTTAAAACGGGCTCAGGATGAGGGGTGAAATAAAGCCCGTCGCTACTTTGAGCAATTCCAATTCTTCCGGTTAGACCATCCTCGGTTTCAGCCCGGTAAAGCATCCAGAAACGGCCCTCCTCTTTAATCACAGTGGGGTTATACACACCTCTGGATTGAAATCCTTTTGAGGGAACCAAAATTGGGTTGCCAGGATAATCTTCAAATAGGCCAAGGGGAAAGTCATTGACTTTCATGGTGCCTACCTACCTCGGTCTTCCAAGTTCAACAAAAAAATCGATAAAAAGCTTTGCTATGATTTCAGGGGAGTTCATTGCGACAAATCCATTGGCTGCATCAAGGAGATTTTTTCTCGTCTCTTCGTCTCTAAATAATTCGATCAACATTTTGTTGAGCTCTGAAACATCATTATAATGCAAAAGCTCATTCTTTAAGGGGGTAAAATAATCCGATCCTTCAGGTACAAGGATTGGGCAACCTGCACCCAGGGCCTGAAAGGCTGTTGATGAAACGACTCCCAGATAGAGGCTCTTAAATTTATGTAAAATGAGACAATCGGAGGCAAAAAGATAATCATCAAACCTCTTTTCTGAGAGCACCTTCTGCTCTCGGATGATCATCCATGGCGGCGGGTCATCTTTTTCAACCATTTGATAGTCAGAAGGAACCACATAAAGCAAGATAGCCTCCTTTTTAAGATCTTCCCTCAGATCTCTAAGAAATGGCTCGTAGCCTCTATGACAAAAGATGTAGATAATACGCTTATCCAAAGGAAGGTTGAGCTCTTTTCTCATTTCGTTCTTATCCCCACTTCTGGCTGGAAAACACGGAAAAGGGATGAGTTTGGCATGGGGATACACATCATTTAGGAAATCCTGCTTTTCATCAAAGTAGACCACCCCATCCCAGTCAAACTGGTAAAACCAGGGTTCTTGGGGGAGTTTATTTTCGTGTACCACGTGGACTATCCTGGCACGATGTTTGATCAAGGGAAATATCTTTGAAAGGCCTTCAACCGGAAGCATCCTTAGATCCTGAACTACGAGCACATCGAAGTCCGTTGAAAGAATAGGGCGGGGATCCAAAAAATTAGTTTTTTGGGTGCCAAAGCATCTTATCACATAATCCTCATCTTCCTCTCTAGAAAAGCCTTCCCCATGAAAGTCGTCTTTTATGTGTGTGAATATGGTCACATCATGCCCCATTTCCTTCCAGGCTTTCCCCAGAGGCTCTGCATGGACTGCTACTCCTGAGTCGGTATTCCAGGCTGTCATCATTGCAATTTGCATAGTTCTTCTCCTTGTGAAACTATTCCATGCTTATAAATTCCTCCCCATTTCCAATCTCTAATCTCAACAGTCTGTTCGCTATCCAGAGCGGGTAAATCTCGCCCTGTCGCCAGTACCTTCTCTATCAACAGATGTTTTTTTGCCTGATTTGCAAAGCAGTAACGTTGGATATACTGCCAGCTTTCATCTCCTAACTTTTTCTTCTGAGCGGGTTCCAAAACCAACTCGGCAATCATTTCGGCCAGCTCACTCAGGGATTCAACAGCGGGTAAACCGGAGAGCTTAAGAGTCTCTCCTATCCCCTCCCAATCTCTTCCAACTATAAAGGATCCAGTACCCTGGGCATGGGCCAGCCTTCCTGACTGAGTGGCATTCCTGCACCAAAAGACAGTAAAATCAAGGGCCCTGAAGGCCATCGGGAAAATATCTTCAGGAATATAGACTTCAAAGAAGAAGTTCTCTTTTCCATCGTGACTGGATCTCAATACTTCCAGTATGGGGAGTTTTGTCTCGAGCTTCGTATTCTTATTTCTCTGGATTATCCCTGCAAAGAGCGTTACCACCCGGTGTTTAGGGAGTATTTCCTGAACAAGTCGGCCCAGCTCAAAAAGTTGCGAAGGATCCTTATCATAAGTGATGAATCCATAATTGCCCAGTAGAATGGTATCCCTTGAATGGAAATAGTCTTCTGCTCCACTCAGCTCTATCTTTTGAAACAGAGGTATCTCAGCCTGATTGACCAAATAGGAGAAAAATCTTTTTCTTGCCTCATGCTGACTCATTGTGGGATATAGGTGAACACCATGTCTCAGAACCATTACCTTCTTAGCATACTCAGGAAAGGCTTCCTGTACAGCCCTGTAAGCTCCATTCGTGAATACAGTCAGCGCATCAACCAAAGGTAGAGTCTCTTTGAGCAATTCTTCTTCTTTTCTGTTCATACCCGAAGGTGTTTCTTCTGACTGGAAATGGATCGTATGGAAACTGGCAGCTACTTTATTTCCCCTTCTCTTTGCTTCCTGCAGAAGATTTAAGAAATGATCATTAACATTTCCCCATATACCAAAGGCGTGTTGAAACCAGAGAAGATCGTTCTCAGAAATGGACGGAAGTGTTGGATGAGGAAACGAGAGGCAGTAGTCTACTCGAGCCTTCAAATATGCGGTTAAGACTTCATCGTATGCAGCGAATTCATTCAACTTAAAAGAGATGACTTTCCAATGGCTCCTTGGTATATGATCCAAAATATAATGCATATAGGTACCAATACCGCATATGATTGGGGGAAATGTGCTGACAAAGGAAATCATAACTAATCTACTCCTTTCATTATGGGATGGTACTTTGTTGTGATTCAATCCCTTTTAAATTTTCCGTTTTGAATGTTCCTTTTGTAAATGGAGATTGAGGATTAGTAGCTTGCCGTTCAATGGCCAATTGTGGATGCATTTTGTCTATGTGTTCCGAATAAGGAATGGGTTTTAATGATTGTGGCAATATCCTCACCCTCCTTTCTTCTCGCATGATTTCAAACAGATCAATGTACTGCATTGCTATTGCTTCAGCTGAGTTTGATTCTAAAAATGCCTTCAGGGCACTTTGTGATGCTCTGTATTTCTCTCCTTCTGTCAAAATGTCCATAAGATTGCCCTTGAATTCCTCGAAGTCCGAATAGGTAACCACAACATCTTTCATGGTTTCGAAGAAGTTGGTATTTGAAGCAAGGATCGGACAGCCAGACCCCAAACATTGATAAGCCGTGCTCGATACAACAACCCCATTGCAGGGAGAACGGTGGATGATCAAAACATCAGAGGCATGAAGATAGTCATAGAGCCTCTCAATAGAAGGAGATTCCTTTCGAAACTCCATATCCACCATCTCCAGTCCTTTCAGTAAATCGATATCCTTTTGGGAGACTATCAGGAGCAGGCAGGGAAAGTGGGTGTTGACTTCTCGAATGAGGCGTAAGATCGGAAGATGATCTTTCAGCCTCTGTCCAAAGATCAGGATAATTTTCTTGTCTTGAGGAAGACCCAATTTTGCTCTGGAGGGCATCTTTTCTCCTCTTCGTAACGGCATACAAGGAAAGGAGATCAGGCAGATCTTCTCTTCAGGATGGTATTTTTTCAAGAATTCCTCGTAGCGCCGGTCAAAGCATACAATGCGATCCCAATCAAACTGATAGAAGGAAGGATCAGCTGAAGGCCCATTGTCATGGATTACCGTGAGCGTGCTTGCCTTTCTCTGAATATGATGAAATATCTTACCCAGGCCATCTTTGGGTAGCATGCCCAGGTCTTGTGTGACAAAGATTTCGAAATCTGCTTCCAATATAGGGCGAGGATCAAGATAAGGAGACTTGGCTCCGGAGGTTGTAAAACACCTCACCACATAATCTTCATCCTTTCCCACGATCGCCGTTCCGTGATAGTCATGGGTGAAAAAAGAGAAGACCTTAAGATCGTGACCCATCTTTACCCATTCACGTCCGATCAATTCGGCATGGATTGAAACGCCAGAATCCTCATTCCAGGCCGACATCATTGCAATCTTCATTTCACTTACCTTTTTGCAGATTTTGCACTATAGACTAAATGAAAACCTTAAATAGCAACAGACATGCCAATCTATTAACTTATTGATATTTATAGCGTTTTAAGAAGAACTCTGTCATGTAAAGGTATTACTTTCATTTGAGCTTCCTCAGTTAAAATTAAATCTTATATTTTAACGTGATAAAACTTTACATAAAACTACTGCCAAATTCGTGCCAAAACCTTTTTTTCTACTTCCAGATTTAATTTTTTTTCTAAGAAAAAAGATTGTATCCGAGAATTGGGATTTTAAGGGATTATTCTTCAGCGATGGTAACAGGATTTTCTACTCTCAAT